>NZ_JADPLO010000007.1:0-149309 GCF_015667765.1 Bacteroides sp. 1001302B_160321_D4
TGTTTTACAATGCTAAATTTACCGATGTTAAGAAAATGTTAAACTCATAAAATGACTTGGATAGAAACATAGAATACGTGGGAACTACTGAATATTACTATCATGAGGCTCTGGACTGCCCACTACTTAATAATAAACAATAGCCCACGCCAGAAGAATATATAGTTCATCCCTTAAGATGAATATATAACACTGACGTGAGCGTTCTTGCCTATTATCCTAAGTAGTTGAAATTGTCCAGATTTCATGATAGGATAATATTTTAAACGCTCTTCGTTAACTATGTCCTTTCAGAACTATCTCCATAGAAGTCTGAAATTGCTACAAAGTTACTAAAAGCTGTTTAATTTGCAAGAACTATTGTTTATTAAAAGTTGAGAGCTGTCTCTACTCAATAATTCAAGGTTGGTATGAAACTTGTCAAATCCCCATATAAGTAGAAATTCTGAACTTTCATACCAACCCAATTGTCAGAAGCTAAGACAATCATAGGTATTTAATAATTCTTCTTGCCTTAATCCCAAGTATCTTTTAGTGATTGATACACTGGAATGATTGAATAGCTCCATGAGCTTAACAAGTGCAAGCTCTGAATTATCGTTATTCATGTTGTAGACCTGTCTGCCAAAAGTCTTTCTAAGAGAATGACACGAAAAATTGCCTATTTGTAGCCTGTATTTTTTCTTAATCTCCTTCAACATGACATTGATTCTCTGAACTGTGTACACTGTCCCCTTCTGACTTATCAATACAGGCGCATTTATGCCAACTGGATTTATATGACCGTAACAATCTCTGATATGTTGCTGTAGCTGCATATTAATCCTAATTGTCCTCTGCTTCCCTGTCTTAATCTCTGTAATGGTAAACTCTTCTGCATCTAATATCTGATTCCACCTTAAGGCGAGAATATCAGAAATTCTTAGACCTGTGAAGCAACCTAAAGCAATAAGAAGTGACATCTTATAATTATTATCCCTTGCCAATTTTCTTATTAAGTTCATTGCTTCGCTCCATTGCAGATAATCTGCTGTTGTACTTGAATATTTAAGTGACATAACGTTCTGTTTTATAGTGAAACTAATATAAGTGAATATTAATTTTAAACTGGAATATCTAACCTGCTGATTATTAGCAAAACATTCACTAATAGAGAAAGTGAACATTTTTATAAAGCAAGGACACTAAGTAAATAATGTCCTTACTTCATTCAACCTATATAAAAGGTAAGTGAGCTTCATCCAACACGCCACTGTCAACTATCCGTTTGCAAAGTTCATGCGATGCCTGATTTCTAAGGTCTGTGCCATAGTCCTTATTACCAACCATGCGGATAATCTCCACTATGGTTTTCATTAATTCCTGCTGTAGTGTACGGTGGTAATACCTTGTACTTTCAGCAAACCTTTTAGGATTCCAACTATAATCGTTCAAGGCTCTTTCAAGTTCTTGCGCTGCCTTGTATTCGCGACTGCCTTCTATTACCATATTTATAATATTTAAGAGGTTTATAAATAGAAAGAGTACCTATATATAGTATATAGATACCCTTTCAGTAGTACTATCATCTCTTAGTAAGACAATAGCCAATCAATAGAATATATCCAATTATCATAACTGGATATAATAGCACACTTACAAAGAACGTAGCAATCACAGCAAGTAGATAAAACAAACTCCTCATAGTTTCAGATATTGAGTATTTGACAATCCTGTGTATTCTCAAATACCACTAACTAAGAAACCATTGGTATTTGTCATCACCGTGTAAAGCGGAACATATACCCGTTGCAAGTTCTGTAGCATTATAGGCTCTATCCAAGAATGAATCTATATAGCTGCTCTTATTTGCACCTGTGAGCAAGTTGTAGAACTTCCACATAGACAAATCATTCCCCAAGCTGCCAAAGTTCTCGTCATTGATATACGCTTTAGCCACATTGTTAACCTGTGTATCAGTAAGCAACATTTTAGGTATATCTTTCTGATAGCCTTGCGGTAATGACTGATAAAGTCTCATTCTTCCAAGTAGTTGGCAAAACTGATGCTCCGTCATACTGGTATTGCCTAAAGACTGCATCAAATGTATGTGTTTGGCTGCATCGTATTTGTGGAACATTTCCAATACCGCTTGATATAAATCCCTTGTATTGGTAACTTCCAAGCAACTAAGATAACCGTCTGTAGATACACATAGATTTGTGCAAACCTTACAAGTAAAGCCAATAAACACTTTAAACCGCTCCGCACCCTTCTTTGAATAAAGATTGGTGTGGTTATAAGCTCTTACACCACCAATAGTAAGGGTTAGCCTGTTACCGTGTACTGTCTCATAGATAGTAGGAACTTCAATAACAAAAGCGCACCTTTCGTAGTAGATAGTCTTATCACTTTCTAATAACTGATTGGCTGGTTTGTGTATTGCTTCGGGAATCCTACCTTTGATTACATGAGAAACACGAATATCTGGCGATTCAATTTGTTCACCGCTAAAGAATGTATTGGTTGCATCCTGTACCGCTTCAATGAAAGCCACATGAGATAATGTAGCTTCGTTGTCCTTTGCGAATACGGGTATAATACAATCATTCCTTAGATGCTCCAAACTGGCTTCAATCGTATTGGCTTCAATGAATAGAGGTCGTTTCTGCTTAATAATTGGCTCTTCAATTATTACCGCTTCTTCTGCAAATTCACCAAAGTTTCTACTAGTTCTTTGTACTGGCATAATCTGTAATGTTGATTCCATAATCTGTAATTATTAAGTTAATATTAGAAATTCCTCTGTCTGAAAGCTAAGCAAGCCACAATCAGTATTAATAATCCAATAAAGAACTGTGGCATTAAGACTACTGGCACAATTAGAATTATCCCAAACGTCAATAAAATCTTTAAATTCTCCATACGCATAATAATAGATTAGTAAATAGTGTATTTAAGGACAAAATGAGGGCTTGACATGAAGTTCTTTCTTATCACTTTCCTTTGTGCATCTTTATATGTAGACATATACAAATCGTTGATAAGTCCGCACATTTAAGAAGTTCAAAAGGTTTGTGGGCTGAATAGCAATTCATGCAATCCTTTCATTTTTCCTAATGATTGGTGAGGGGTATTTTGGGTAATAGAAGGGGCTTATGCACAATATACATCTGATGCGCTCACTGACAAATTAAATATTTTACTTGATAGCTGTATAAAGTCTAAATAGAAACACTGCCTAAATCTAAAGGGCGGGGGTATGATTTTAAGTACCTATATTTTTTGAGTTGGGTATCAAAAGGAACTTTACCAGTAATATATATCACTCTCAAATGCCATTATTGGCCTTTAGGATATACTCCCCTATAGAATAACGGACTTATGCCAGTATCAGTATAAAGTTTGCAGATTGTCCACAATTCATGATTTTACTGTCGGAATATTAATTACCTTTGCAATATCAGGACAATGAGAAACACCCCAAATATAATCCTCAAAATTATTCCGATTTCATGTTAGAGATACCCTAAACGGGTATAATTCGACCTGATGCGTATCAGGTTTTATTATTCTTGTGACTGTCCAATATTTCTACCATGACTCCCTTATACTAAAGATAAAAATCCTCTATAAAGTGGACAACGTTAAATTAGATTATTCCAGTCAAATTAACTTTTAACTTAACTTATGAAGAAAGAAATGATTAAAATTCCGGCAAATATCAAGTATTTAACCGAACGGGAGAAGTTCATAGAAGAATTCGGGAAACCGTTTGAACTTCCCAATGGTATTTTGAATAAAGAGATACCCGGCTGTGGAGCAACTACAGTCGCACTGACAGATGAACATAAAACTATTATATGCAGCCCTCGCAATGAACTGTTGAAAAACAAACATGAACAATACCCTGATACCTTGCTTGTAATTGGCGGGGTGGACACCAAAGAGATTGAAGCATATTTGCAGACTGCGGAGCTTCCCAAGATTCTGGTCTCCTACGATTCCGTGTATAAATTGATTGGCTGTATTAAATATAAATCAGATTGGCGTGTAGTAGTGGATGAATTCCAATGCCTGTTGGCAGATAGCAGTTTCAAGTCTGAAATTGAGTTGCACTTTTTGGATAATTCAAGGTCGTTTCCGTATGTTACATTCTTATCGGCAACTCCAATTCTTGACAAATATCTGGAACAGATTGACCACTTCAAAGATATGAATTACTATCAGCTTGACTGGGAGGAAAAGGATATTGTCAGAGTATATAGAGAACGCACAAAGAATCCTATCAATGCAGCATTGGAAATAGTTCGCTATTACCAGAACGGCAATTATCCTTCTGTGTATGTTAATGGGGAAAGGATTTATTCCAAAGAATGTGTTATATTTCTCAATAGTGTAAATAATATTGTGAACATTATTAAACAAACGGAACTCAAACCGGAAGAAGTGAATATCATTGTAGGTAATTCTGACGATAACGATAAACAGATTGCAAGGATTGGGGAAGGATTCAAACGGGGAAGAATTCCCTTGAAGGGGGAGACGCACAAGAAATTCACCTTCTGTACTTCCACCGCTTATGCGGGCTGTGATTTCTACTCCACCAATGCCGCAACTTTTGTCATTAGCGATTGTAGTCGCCCGAACACTGCGGTTGATATAGCAACGGAATTGGTACAGATTGCAGGCAGGCAGCGTCTGGCATGCAACCCCTTCAGGCAGTTCCTCACCTTCGTTTACAATGTCAATGCAGAGGAGGTAGAGCAGGAGACATTCAATGAGCATCTGTGCCGGAAGGTCAATGTGACACTTGACGAGATTAGAGACAACAACAATGCCGGTGAAGCATTGAGAGCCAAACGTATCAAGGATTTTAGGAGAATCCCCGACAATGTAAAATATCAGGATTCATATACAATGTACGATGAACAGAAAGGAGAATTTGTTTTCAACCGTTTAGCCTATGTAAATGAGCAATACTGTTTTGATGTCCAGAAGTTCAATTATCAGAATGGGGTAATTGTAAAGAAACTGCTCCAAGATAGTAGTTTCGATGTCAGTGAGAATCAAACTTATGCCGTTTACCAAGAACAGTTGAAACATCTAATCAAAAAGGAGCCATTTGTAGACAGGATGCAGGCATACTGTGAATATCGTGCCAAGCAAGGGCTGATTGTCAATCTCGCAATGTCAACACTGGAAAGCAAATATCCAGAATTGAGGTATTATTATGAGGCTTTGGGCGTTGACAGGATTAAAGCTCTGAATTATAAAGAGAAGAAACTGCTCAATGAAATCCATATCATGAAAACCAAAAATAAGATTCGTCATGAATTACACGGCATTATTCATATCGGAGACAGAATATTAACTACTGATATTCAGCAAACCTTACATGATGTATATGACAGGCTAGGCATTGACAAGTCACTGAAGGCGACCGACCTCAATGAATTCTTTGAGATTCATCCTGTCAAGATACCGACCGCCAACGGCCGGAAGAATGGCTTTGAGATTCGAGGAATATTGTAAACAAACAGAAAGAGGCTGAACTCAAAAATCAATTTGAGACAGCCTCTTATTTTTATGTATCATGTACAATCCGGTTATTCTTATTGCTGTTGAGCGTTACGCATCTTAATAACTCGCTCGATGATTAGTCGCTGAATACAGCTAATTTTATCTTCACACTTAGCTGCTTCAATCCGCAACTTCTCTGTTGCTTCGATGCTGTTTAACACATTACAGACCGTATTAAAGTCATATTCCGAGATGCAATAATTAATGGCCTTAATATATCTGGTCTGTTTTGCAGCTTTCACGCCAAAGGCTTGTACTGTTGCCTTCATCAATTGCTCTGCCTGCGCATAAGTTCTATATTCTTCTTTAAAAAGAGAAGAACTCATAGCAAGGGCTTTGCTTTGTAATAAAGAAACAGTAGTGCTTATACCAAAATATCCCTGTACGGCAGTACCGGACATAGAGTACATTATGCCAAACTTGCGGATATTCAGAAATAATTCATCTCCCGTTACAATTCCGGCATATCCTATCCACTCATCCTTTGAAGGACATTGGGAGAGATATGCAGTTGTTGCCACTCTGCGGTAAGCGTCAGAAACGCTATCACATTCCACTAATTCAGCTTGCAGTGGCTCATCCGTCAAACCGAGCAAGTTAACATTGTCGGCTTTATCCAGATAGACCATTACGGCCGGAGCATTATCGGGAAGATTCCCTATTTTACTACCTACGTAATCGTATAGAGGAACATTCTCTGCGTAGAATGGTTTTGCATCACAGAAGCAAAACACGGTCGGCAGGAGCTTGCTCTTATCTATAGATTCATAGGTTTTATTCTTCTCAAGGCATTTACGCCTGATAGAATAATCGGTGAAGGCAGGAATGATTTCCAGTTCTTCGCCATTTACTAATATCGTGGCAACAAAGTACCATTTGGGAGCTTCTTCGCTCCCCAAATTTACATGTTTCATAAAAGTTATATTATTATTGAAACTATCAAACGGTATATAAGAGCGGGCATACTTATACCTTCATATATACCCGGCAATCCGAGAATTGCCTAATTAATAATATTAACAATTATGAACTAATTGTTACAGCTTATCACTTCCAAGCAAAAGCGATAGCTTAAAGCACCGAGGTGCTGGGGTCGGATTGTACATGATTTCAAAGAGCGGGTTGTTCAATGCTTACTCATCAACAATATGAGTTAATCATTTAACTGCTGCAAAGATAAACCATTTTACTGATAATATCCAAATTCTACAATCCATTATGGTTAATTTCGTCCGGATTATTGTACAAATATAGACTGTCTGTTAACGTCAGTTAATGAGATTTTATCATACCTCCTTACAGCCGTAGCTGTTCGAGGAGAATATGGCGGTTTGGGTAGTAGAATCACTTTACTTGTCTTTGGCCTTCAATATTGCCGCTACAATTTCTTTCATGTCATTAAGGCTGTCATTATCCAGAATCCCCATTTTGAAAGCCTTATCAACAATCTGCATGACAGTTTCCACATTTACCTCTATCTTTATACATTTGACAATTAACAGCTTAAGCTCGTCCCTCAAATTGGACAGATTACCAACAGACAGCCGTTCCACATATTTATGGGCTACTTCAAGGCCGGAGGCGGGAGATTGCATAAAAGCCTCTATTTCTTTCACAATACCACTTATCTCGCTATTGTAATCATATAGTTTGCCGTCCTTCACATACCCCATACGTTCAAACATGTCACTGGCTTTATTGATTCGGGATGCAAAAAATTGAGTGTCCAACAGAGTATCGAAGGTGATATTATTAGTTGCATCGTTCGTAGGCTTCGCTTCATTGAGAGAATTTGTCTCCACCTTGCCCATATTAAAAATGCCATTATTTAAACTTTTGAAAGCATTAGAGACTTTCTTTGCTTTATCTTTACTGTTTAAATGAGAATAAACTTTGTCTATCATTTTTGTATCTTCATGTCCTGTCGCTATAATAACAGTTTCCTTGGGGATGCCTTTTCTACACAATATTGTGATAAAAGTATGCCTTGCTGTATGTGTATGCAGTAATTTATAAAGAGGTTGGGTTTGTTTAATCCCGTTTTCTTCATAAGTGATAGGCTCGTCTAATCCTGCTTGTTCTGCTACTTCTTTTAAGGCTTCATTGACAATGGACTTTCTTTCTTTATAATATAATAATTCTTTATTCTCATATTTAGATATAATTTCTTTGGCTAATGGCAATAGTGGAATTATAGCTCTGGCTTTTGTCTTTTGTTGTATAATAGAGATAGTTCCTGCTTCTTCGTCCATTTCATTATCTCCATTAAAGAATTTTTGCATATCTCCAATTCGTTGCCCAACTAAACATTGTAATATGAATAAATCTCTAATTTCTGTGTATTTCTTTATTTGTCTTTCTGTTCCCGTGATGATATGCTTGTAGAATTTATTCAGTTGCTCTTCTGTTAATGAAACTTTTTTGTTGTCTGCTAATTCTTTGTTGGATTTATCTTTCACGAACTCAAAACTGTTTAAATTGCTGTCAGACCATTTGAAAGGAATATCCAGTCTTTTATCTGCTATCCCTAGTAAATTAAATATAGTTCCTTTAATTATGTTACGCAAAGTGTTATGAGGATGCAATGGGTTTTCTTTTATGATTTGCTTTTGGTAGCGATTGATAGTATCTAAATTCATGCTCTCCCATGTATTGGGAATTTCATTCTCTTTGAGAAAACGCTCGAATTTGTCTATGTTAGAACGATATTGTTTCTTACTGCTTTCTGCACAAGTCTTTGCTTCTATAATTTGTTTCATTATAAAAGTTACGGGTTTCTGTAATTCTTTCTTCATCTTATCTTTATATATGTGTTGTTTTAATAGTTTCATACTTTCTCCAATCTCGTCTGGATGCATACAAAGATAATGCTTAAATTCGATGAAATATTCTTTTAGTTTTGTGATTTTCTTGTTCACTATAGTGTTATTTATATTATCTAACTCTGATAGGCGTACGCTGATATATGCTTCTTGTCTTTTTTCATTCCAGTGGCCTGGATATATCTTTACCCCTGTAGATAGTTTAACCTGTTTGTTGTTTATTCTGCATACTAAATAGAGATTGGTTGGCTTCTCGCTACGTGGTTTTCTTAAATTGAAACGAGCTTGCATCTCATTAATAAAAATCTGCCTTTCCATAATCTTGTTCTTTAAAGTTGTTCTTTAATTCGGTTCTTTGAATGTGTTCTTTTAAGGCAATTCTTTCTGATAAGTATTAATTAGCTCCCCTCATTAAATATTCTGGCGCACAGTTTGCGCATTTTGAATAAAAACCGTATATTTGCACGCAATAATTTTTAAACGCATAGCCCTATGTCATTTATTGCTGATAAGATTGTAATGGATGGGTTAACTTACGACGACGTATTGTTGATCCCCGCTTATTCTGAAGTTTTACCGCGCACTGTCGATCTCTCGACTAAGTTTTCAAAAAACATTGAGTTAAAAATTCCTTTTGTGACGGCTGCCATGGATACGGTTACCGAAGCGAAAATGGCTATTGCCATTGCTCGTGAAGGTGGTATCGGCGTGATTCACAAAAATATGTCTATCGAAGAACAGGCAAGACAAGTTGCTATTGTAAAACGTGCCGAAAATGGTATGATTTATGATCCCGTAACTATTAAAAGAGGTTCTACTGTGCAGGATGCACTGGACATCATGGCGGAATACAAAATCGGTGGTATCCCTGTGGTAGATGATGAAGGTTATTTGGTGGGTATTGTTACTAACAGAGATTTGCGTTTCGAAAGAGACATGGCTAAACATATTGATCTTGTCATGACTCCGAAAGAAAGATTGGTAACTACAAACCAGTCTACTGATCTGGAATCTGCTGCACAGATTCTTCAGAAACATAAGATCGAGAAACTTCCGATTGTCGGAATGGACGGAAAGTTGATCGGTCTTGTTACTTATAAAGATATTACAAAAGCAAAAGATAAACCGATGGCTTGTAAAGATGCCAAAGGTCGTTTGCGTGTAGCTGCCGGTGTAGGTGTGACTGCCGATACGCTGGATCGTATGCAGGCATTGGTAGATGCCGGTGCGGATGCAATTGTGATTGATACGGCTCACGGACACTCTATGTTTGTGATTGAAAAACTGAAAGAAGCTAAGAAACGCTTCCCGAACATTGATATCGTAGTGGGTAATATTGCTACCGGAGAAGCTGCAAAAGCGTTGGTAGAAGCAGGAGCGGATGCAGTGAAAGTCGGTATCGGTCCGGGTTCTATCTGTACCACTCGTGTGGTTGCCGGTGTAGGTGTTCCACAGTTGTCTGCTGTCTATGATGTAGCAAAAGCCTTGAAGGGTACAGGTATTCCTTTGATTGCCGATGGTGGTTTGCGCTATTCGGGCGATGTAGTGAAAGCGTTGGCTGCCGGTGGATATTGTGTAATGATCGGATCGTTGGTTGCCGGAACAGAAGAGTCTCCGGGCGACACAATCATTTTCAATGGACGTAAATTTAAATCCTATCGTGGTATGGGATCGTTGGAAGCGATGGAGAACGGTTCGAAAGACCGTTACTTCCAGAGCGGAACTGCTGATGTGAAGAAGCTGGTTCCGGAAGGAATTGCTGCCCGTGTTCCTTATAAAGGTACACTTTTCGAGGTTGTCTATCAGTTGTCAGGTGGTTTGCGTGCAGGTATGGGATACTGCGGTGCTGCCAATATTGATAAACTTCATGATGCTAAGTTTACCCGCATTACCAATGCAGGTGTAATGGAAAGCCATCCGCACGACGTGACGATTACTAGTGAATCGCCTAACTATAGCCGTCCGGAATAATAGATAGATACGGTGAACTATTAACGGTGAACGGTGAACAGGCTGTGTTGTCAGCAAGGTGTTCACTGCTCACCGTTTGTTGTTTATCTGTTATTGCCTCTGTGATGTTTGTTGTTTATTGTTTGGAAAATAAAAAATGATGATGAAAAGAAGCCTGTTGTTGGGATGTATTTCTCTCTTTGTTGTCGCGGTCTTTGCGCAAGAAGATCCGGTATTGATGCGTGTTAACGGAAGAGAGGTACTCCGTTCGGAATTTGAAAATGCATACCGCCGTTATGTAGAACGCTCAAATGCCCGGCTTTCACCAAAAGAGTATGCGGCACTTTTCGCTCAATCAAAGTTGAAGGTGGAAGCAGCCAGGGCTGCCGGGCTTGATACGACTACAGTTTTCCGTAAACAACACGAGAAATGTTGGACAGAATTGGTAGAATCTTATCTGATTGACAAACAAGTGATGGATAGTTGTGCCCGTGTCTTGTATCAGAAGATGGGATTGAAAGCACGTAGCGGCCGGGTGCAAGTCATGCAAATTTTTAAACGTTTACCGCAGACGGTTACTTCCCGTCATTTGGAAGAAGAAAAAGCCCGGATGGATTCTATATACCGGGTGATACAGAATCAGCCGGATTTGAATTTTAACCGTTTGGTGGAAATCTATTCGGATGATAAGCAGAGTAGATGGATAGAAGGTCTGGAGACAACGAGTGAATTTGAGGATGTCGCTTTCTCTTTGGCGAAAGGTGCGGTATCACAGCCATTCTTCACTCCTGAAGGGATTCATATCTTGAAAGTGATTGACCGGGAGGAAGCATTTGCTTATGAAAATGTCAGTGGCAGGTTGATAGAGCGGTTACGGCGTAAGGAAATTTTAGACAAAGGCACGGCAGCGATGCTCGACCGATTAAAAAAGTCATGGCAGTATACCCCGAATCAGGCAGCAATGGAAGAGCTGTTGACGAAAGGCCGGACAGAACAAAATCTCTTTACGATTGATGGACAGGCATATACCGGAGCTATGTTCACGCAGTTTGCCTCTTCTCATCCTCAAGCTGCCAAACGCCAGTTGGAAGGGTTTATAGCTAAATCATTATTGGATTATGAAAGTCGGAATATAGATAAAAAGCATCCGGAAATTCGTATTGCCTTGCGGGAATCTGACGAAAACTATTTGGTAAAAGAGATCACACGGCAGAAAATAGAGTTGCCTGCCATTAATGACCGGGCCGGATTGGCTACCTATTTCAAATTTCATTCGTCGGATTATCGGTGGGAGAGTCCCCGGTATAGAGGAGTCGTGCTTCATTGCGTTGATAAAAAGACGGCAAAGCAAGCTAAAAAAATGCTGAAGAAAGTGCCGGAAAAAGAGTGGGCGGACCAGCTTCGGCAAACTTTTAATACATCCGGGACGGAAAAGATACAGGTTGAACAAGGTATTTTTGCCGACGGAGACAATAAATATATAGATAAACTGGTCTTTAAGAAGGGTGGTTTCGAACCCGTGATGTCTTATCCTTTTACCATTGTGGTAGGCGAAAAAATGAAAGGACCGGATGATTATCGGGAAGTAATTGAACAGGTGCGAAAGGATTATCGAAGCTATCTTGACACGTGCTGGGCGCGGGAATTGAGGGAGTTTGGTAAGGTTGAAATAAACCAAGAGGTTTTAAAAACAGTTAATAATAACTGATGTAACCGATTATTCACTATCTTCGTACCTTAAATAAGTAGATTTTAGTTGCCAATGCGAATATTAGTCCTCTTACTGATTACCCTTCTTGGTTGTGGAGCGTGCAAGGAACAGCGCGACCACAAAGGAAAGACTCCTTTGGTAGAGGTGGACGGTAACTTTTTATATAAAGAAGATTTGATGTCCGTGCTTCCGGTCGGATTGTCAAAAGATGATAGTATTCTCTTCACCGAACATTATATTCGTAGTTGGGCGGAAGAGATTTTATTATATGAGAAAGCTGCGAACAATATTCCCGATAATGTGGATGTTGACAAACTGGTGGAGAATTATCGGAAAGCGTTGATTATGCATACTTATCAGCAGGAGTTGATAAACCAGAAGCTGTCGAATGATATTTCCGAACAAGAGATCGCAGAATATTACGGGAAAAACAAAGAACTGTTTAAACTGGAAACCCCGTTGATTAAGGGATTGTTTATCAAAGTGCCGTTGACGGCTCCCCAGCTGAACAATGTGCGCAGGTGGTATAAGTCGGAAAAACAGGATGCTGTCGAGAGCCTGGAAAAATATAGTTTGCAGAATGCAGTGAAATACGAATACTTTTATGACAAATGGGTGTCCGTGACTGATGTACTGGATATGATTCCACTGAAAGTAGAGGCACCGGAAGAGTACGTAGACAAACACCGTCAGGTAGAATTGAAAGATACGGCCTATTATTATTTCCTGAATGTGAGCGATTATCGCGGAATTGGTGAAGAGAAACCGTATGAATTTGCCCGTTCGGAAGTGAAAGACTTACTGGTTAATCAGAAACGGGTGAGCTTTATGGAACAGGTAAAGAACGACTTGTATCAGCAAGCAGTAAGTAAGAAGAAGATTATATATAATTATTAAATACAAAGAATGAAGAAGTTTGTGAACTTTAGATTTGTTGTTACCCTTGTCCTGGCAATATTTGCTAATGTGGCAACCTATGCACAAGATAATGTGGTTGATGAAGTAGTTTGGGTAGTAGGTGACGAAGCTATTTTGAAATCAGATGTAGAAGAGGCCCGTATGGATGCCTTGTATAATGGACGCAGATTTGACGGCGATCCTTATTGTGTAATTCCTGAAGAGATTGCCGTGCAGAAGTTGTTCCTGCATCAGGCAAAGTTGGACAGTATCGAGGTTTCCGAAGCGGAAATCATCCAGCGTGTGGATATGATGACCAACATGTACATTCAGCAGATCGGTTCCAGAGAGAAGATGGAGGAGTATTTCAATAAAACTTCCACCCAGATTCGTGAGACGCTACGTGATAATGCACGTGACGGATTGACCGTTCAGAAGATGCAGCAGAAACTGGTAGGAGAAATCAAAGTGACTCCGGCAGAAGTACGCCGTTATTTTAAAGACCTTCCACAAGATAGTATTCCTTACATTCCGACACAGGTAGAAGTGCAGATCATTACTTTACAACCGAAAATTCCTATCTCGGAGATTGAGGATGTAAAAAAGACGTTGCGTGATTATACGGATCGTGTGACAAAAGGAGAAATTGACTTCTCTACATTGGCGCGTTTGTATTCGGAAGACAAGGCATCTGCCATTAAAGGTGGTGAATGTGGATTCATGGGACGTGGTATGATGGACCCTGCTTATGCGAATGTAGCGTTCAGTTTGCAAGATCCGAAGAAAGTTTCCAAGATTGTGGAGTCGGAATTTGGTTTCCACATTATCCAGTTGATTGAAAAACGTGGTGACCGTGTCAACACTCGCCATATCTTGTTGCGTCCGAAAGTATCGGAAAAAGAACTGACCGAGGCTTGTGCCCGTCTGGATTCTATTGCCGATGATATTCGTGCCAACAAATTTACATTTGATGATGCGGCTGCCGTTATCTCACAGGATAAAGACACCCGTAACAACCATGGTATTATGGTGAACATCAATGAAAATTCAGGTGTGACTACTTCTAAGTTCCAGATGCAGGATCTTCCTCAAGACGTTGCTAAGGTAGTGGATAAGATGAATGTAGGTGAAATTTCCAAAGCCTTTACAATGATTAATGAGAAGGATGGAAAAGAAGTATGTGCTATCGTGAAGTTGAAAGCAAAAATCAACGGTCATAAAGCAACCATTGCAGAAGACTATCAGGACCTGAAAGAAATTGTGATGGAGAAACGCCGTGAAGAGATGTTGCAGAAATGGATTCTGGACAAGCAGAAACATACTTATGTACGCATCAACGAAAACTGGCAGAAGTGTGACTTCAAGTATCCGGGTTGGGTCAAGAAGGACTGATGTAACCTTGCTTTGATTTTATATGCTGAAAACAAATAAAAAAAATAAACAACAAGACAGGCATAGATGGCTCCTTATAGGCTTTCTATGCCTGTTTGGTGTATGTCTTGTAGCACAAGTGAGGCCAACGGGACAGAAACCTGTGACAGGGGATTCAATTAAATCGGCTGCGGATACGTCTAAGTCGGCTTCAAAAGCCAAAACACCGGCAGGCAATAAGAAACAATCGGACAACAAGAAACAACCGGAGAATAAAAAGACCAAAGTTTATCTGCTTCATGCTGATGAAGGTCAGGCGGATAAGTTGGCGCGTCCGGATGTGCAGGTGTTGATTGGTAACGTGAAATTGCGCCATGACAGTATGTATATGTACTGTGACAGTGCACTGATTTTTGAGAAAACCAACTCTGTGGAGGCCTTCAGTAATGTACGTATGGAACAGGGAGACACTTTGTTCATCTACGGTGATTATCTTTATTATGACGGCATGACGCAAATAGCGCAGCTTCGTGAAAATGTGAAGATGATTAATCGGAACACCACCCTGTTAACAGATAGCTTGAACTACGACCGTCTCTACGACCTCGGATATTATTTCGAGGGAGGAACCTTGATGGATGAAGAGAATGTATTGACTTCCGATTGGGGAGAATACAGTCCTGCAACAAAACAGTCGGTATTCAACCATGATGTGAAGTTGGTAAACCCTAAGTTTGTGTTGACTTCCGATACATTAAGGTATAATACGGAAAGCAAAATCGCAGTTATTCTCGGACCTTCCAATATCGTCAGTGATAATAATCATATCTATTCGGAACGGGGATTTTATAACACAATGACCGAACAAGCCGAACTGTTGGACCGTTCGGTACTGACCAATCAGGGAAAGAAACTGGTAGGCGACAGTCTGTTCTATGACCGTATCATCGGTTATGGCGAGGCGTTCGATAATGTGAAGATGACAGATTCCATTAATAAGAATATGCTGACGGGTGATTATTGTTTCTATAATGAATTGACAGACTCCGCGTTTGCGACGAAACGTGCGGTGGCAATCGACTACTCGCAAGGGCCTGACAGTCTTTTTATGCATGGCGATACATTGCAGTTGGTGTCTTACAACCTGAATACCGATTCCGTTTTCCGGTTGATGAAAGCTTATCACAAGGTACGTATGTATCGTACGGATGTTCAGGGAGTATGTGACTCACTGGTCTATAATTCGAAGGATTCCTGTATGACCATGTATACCGACCCTATTCTTTGGAATGAAGGGCAGCAACTACTTGGCGAGCAGATCAAGATTTATATGAATGACAGCACGATTGACTGGGCGCATATCATCAACCAGGCGTTGACGGTGGAAATGAAAGATTCTATTCATTATAACCAAGTGTCCGGCAAAGAGATGAAAGCCTATTTCATTAATGGAGATATGCGTCATATTGAAGTGATTGGTAATGTGTTGACCGCTTTCTATCCGGAAGAAAAAGACAGTACGATGACCGGCTTTAATTGTCTGGAAGGTAGTGTGCTTCATCTTTATATGAAGGATAAGAAGATGGAAAAAGGACTGTTTATCGGTAAATCCAACGGAACGATGTATCCGATGGACCAGATACCGCCTGATAAATTGCGTCTTCCCACTTTTGCCTGGTTCGACTATGTCCGTCCGCTGAATAAGGATGATATCTTTAACTGGCGGGGTAAGCGTGCGGGTGATACACTGAAACCGACCACCGATCGGCGCCCCAAAACAGAAAAGCGAAACTTAATAAATATGAAGTAGTATGGGAATGTTTAACTCAATGAGAAAGCCCCGTGGCTTTAATCATCAATACATTTATGTAGACGAGCGGAAAGAAAAGCTCGCAAAGATGGAGGAGAACGCCAAACGTGACTTGGGGATGCTTCCGGAAAAGGAATTTAATCCGGAGGATATTCGCGGTAAGTTCATCGAAGGTACTACGCATTTGAAAAGAAGAAAAGCGAGTGGCCGCAAACCGGTCTCTTTCGGAATCATACTGATAATCATTGCTTTCCTTCTTTATCTGTGGCATTATTTGGCGACAGGAAGCTGGAACTTTTAATTATTAATTTACGAAGAATGAGCGATATAATTCATTTGTTACCTGATTCGGTAGCTAACCAGATTGCTGCCGGTGAAGTGATACAACGTCCCGCGTCTGTCATCAAGGAGCTAGTGGAGAATGCGATTGATGCAGATGCACAAAATATACATGTATTGGTGACTGATGCAGGTAAAACCAGCATTCAGGTGATTGATGATGGAAAAGGAATGTCCGAAACGGATGCCCGTCTTTCTTTTGAACGGCATGCCACCTCCAAGATACGTCAAGCGGCAGATCTGTTTGCTTTGCGTACAATGGGATTTCGCGGAGAGGCATTGGCTTCCATCGCTGCAGTGGCACAGGTAGAGTTAAAGACACGTCCGGAATCGGAAGAATTGGGTACGAAGTTGGTGATTGCAGGCTCTCAAGTGGAAAGTCAGGAGGCTGTATCCTGTTCTAAAGGAAGTAACTTCTCTGTAAAGAACCTATTTTTTAATGTACCTGCCCGTCGTAAATTTCTAAAGGCTAATTCAACGGAATTGAGTAACATCCTTGCCGAATTTGAACGGATCGCTTTGGTGCATCCGGAGGTTGCCTTTTCGCTTTATAGTAATGATTCGGAGTTATTTAATCTTCCGGTATCACAATTACGTCAACGTATCCTTGCTATTTTCGGTAAGAAGCTCAATCAGCAGTTACTGAATATAGAGGTCAATACTACCATGGTGAAAATCTCCGGATACGTAGCCAAGCCGGAGACTGCCCGTAAGAAAGGGGCACATCAGTATTTCTTTGTCAACGGGCGTTATATGCGTCATCCTTATTTTCATAAGGCAGTCATGGAGGCTTATGAACAGTTGATTCCCACCGGTGAACAGATTTCCTACTTTATCTATTTCGATGTAGATCCGGCTAATATTGACGTGAATATCCATCCGACAAAGACTGAAATCAAGTTTGAAAATGAACAGGCCATTTGGCAGATACTTTCAGCATCCGTGAAGGAGTCGTTGGGTAAATTCAGTGCGATCCCTTCTATTGATTTTGATACGGAAGACATGCCTGACATTCCGGCATTTGAGGAGAAAATGTCTTCCGAGCCTCCGAAGATACATTATAATACAGATTATAATCCGTTTAAAGTTTCTGCCGGTGGCGGTGGTGGCGGATCGTACAGCCGTTCGAAAGTGGAATGGGAAGATTTGTACGGAGGGCTGACGAAAGCCAGTAAGATGAATAACCCGCAACCGGAACCAGAAATGGATTGGGAAGACTCTTCTATTGGCGGCCAACCCACTTTCGTTGAAGAAAAGATGGAGACGGTCACCTCTGCCGCTTCTTCTACTTTGTATGCCAGTGAACCGGTGATAGAGAAAGGAAATCAGCATTTGCAGTTTAAAGGGCGGTTTATCCTGACTTCAGTTAAATCCGGTTTGATGCTAATCGATCAGCACCGGGCACACATACGGGTGCTTTTTGATCGTTATATGGTACAGATCCAACAGAAACAGGGGGTATCACAAGGCGTCCTGTTCCCGGAAATCTTACAGTTGCCGGCTTCGGAAGCTGCTGTACTGCAAAGTATTATGGATGATTTGTCTGCAGTCGGTTTCGATTTGAGTAATCTGGGAGGCGGTAGCTATGCCATTAATGGTATTCCTTCGGGGATTGAAGGTCTGAATCCGGTGGAACTGGTGCGTAATATGCTGCATACGGCGATGGAAAAAGGAAGTGACGTCAAGGAAGAAATCCAAAGTATTCTGGCATTAACATTGGCTCGCGCGGCGGCTATTGTTTACGGACAGGTGTTGAGTAATGAAGAAATGGTAAGCCTTGTAGACAACCTTTTTGCCTGTCCCTCACCGAATTACACCCCTGATGGGAAAACTGTTTTGACAACAATCAAGGAGGAAGACATCGAAAGATTATTCAAATAAAACAAATAATTTCATCTTTTTCTAAAACCTTTTAGTTCGGTTCGTGTTATTTAAATAGTTCAACAAAGAAAAAGATTTAAATAACCACTTAACTATTAGGTATATGAAAAAGATTCTGATGTTGCTGGCATTTGCCGGCGTTGCGTCTGTCGCTTCTGCGCAGCAGACAATGACTGTAACTGAATACGAAGTGATTCAGGTACAAGATAAATATCAAGTAATAACTAATCCTTTCTGGAGTAACTGGTTCTTCTCTGTAGGAGGCGGCGCCCAAGTGCTATATGGAAACAATGACCATATCGGCAAATTCAGAGACCGTGTTGCTCCTACATTTAACGTGTCTGTCGGCAAATGGGTAACTCCTGGATTCGGACTGCGTTTGCAATACAGCGGATTGCAGGCAAAAGGATTCACTACCAGCGAAACTGCTAATTATGTAGTGGGTGGTCCGAGAGAAGACGGTTCTTACAAACAAAGATGGGACTACATGAACTTGCATGGTGATTTGATGATTAACCTGAACGCACTTTTCGGTGGATATAATCCGAACCGCGTATATGAAATTATCCCTTATATAGGTGCCGGTTGGGCTCATGCTTATTCTCGTCCTCACACTAACTCCGCTACTTTCAATGCAGGTATTATCAACCGCTTCCGTTTGTCGAATGCTGTTGACTTGAATCTGGAGTTGAGTGCAACAGGTCTGGAAGGCAAGTTTGACGGAGAACATGGAGGTAGACCCGATTATGATGGTATCTTAGGTGCTACCCTCGGTGTGACTTATTACTTCCCTACCCGCGGATTCCAACGTCCTACTCCACAGATTATCTCTGAACTCGAATTGAACCAGATGCGTAATCAGATGAATGCAATGGCAGCAGCTAATATGCAATTGCAACAACAGTTGGCAAATGCACAACAACCGGTAGAAGTAGAAGATACTGAAGAAGTTGTTATCACAGATACTAACATTGCTCCGCGTACCGTATTCTTCAAGATCGGTTCTGATAAATTATCTCCGCAAGAAGAAATGAACTTGTCATATCTTGCCAGCAAGATAAAAGAATCTCCGAATGCTACATACACAATCAACGGATATGCTGACTCTGCAACCGGTACTCCTGCTTTCAATCAGAAGTTAAGTTTGGAACGTGCACAGGTTGTTAAAGACTTGTTGGTTAAGAAGTATGGCATCTCTGCCGATAGACTGAAAGTTGCAGCCGGTGGTGGCGTTGACAAATTCGGTCAACCGATTCTGAACCGTGTAGTATTGGTAGAATCTGCACAGTAATAAAAAGTAAAAAAAGCGATTTCAGCATTCAGCGATTCTCTGTAATCGCTTGCAGGAAAGAGATAGCGGCTGAAAGCGAACCTTGAAAAGAGAGGTTCATGCTTTCAGCCGCCTTTTTTATATCTGTTATTTTGGGGATCCCCTCTGGTATTTTATTTTGTTTTAGTTTATTTGACAGGCTGATAATCTCTGGATTTTCCATAAAATCTTGGGGCCGGCACATAAATAGGTTGACTGGGAATGCCGATATTCTGCAGCTTGCCTTCCTGACGGAGTCGGCGAATATGAATCATGGCTGTGGAACGTACCATCCCCGTGATGCCTTGAAAGTCGGAACGTTGCATAATCTGATGATCGCTGAAATACTCTCCGTTCAATCGGATTTGTAATCCGATTGCTTTGAGCATCAGGATTTTTAATCCGAACTATATATTAAAGTATAGGTGTATTGCGGATTATAAATCCTGATACTCGGAGAACGGCGGATTGCAAATCCGCCGGGACGCATAATGTTTGGTAACTAGCTAACCTTCCGCTGTTATTTTTTCTAAGTATATGTCCTTCTTTAGCTAAATATCGGCAATGAGACTTTCAAATTAGGATATTTGTCACCCAATTGTTTCAAGAAGTCATTGCCAATGATAATATCCTGTATTGTTTCTTGTAGATCTGTCGGAATCTCCGGGATATTTGTAAATATCAGACAGGAGTAGATAATGAGTTCAACAGGTTTCTCGTCGGTTTGCAATGAAAGTTTGTATGCTTTCACGTTGTTTCCTCTGGCTTGTGCCTGTGCTTGTACTTGTCCCTCCATAGGAATTGCGATGAGACGGGAATTTTCAAGACGCGCCTGATTGAATACAAAATGATTGTCGATTTCTCCATCTGTGTCTGTATCGAATAGGTGCAGATTGTCTCCGCTCAATACCAGATATTTGGGAGTTTGTACGGTATTGAAACGTACAGTTCCTAAAGTGGCCATTCCTTTCAGCTTATCTTTCATCCCGTCTTTGAGTGCGGATGCTACACCATATTCATTGCTGGCATAGTTGAAAGCGTCAATTTTTTCTTCTCCCATAGCTTCTTTCAGGAAAGATAAATCAGAGTTTAAGCAGAGTTTTTTATACTGTTCTGCATTTGCAAATTCAGCTTTGAAATCGGTGTTGTTCACTACTTGTGCCTGTTGCGAGTTTTTGTTTTTCATGTAAAACCAGTATCCTAGATATAGAACAATGAAAATGACCGGAATAAAGGTGTAAATAGACATAGTTTGTACTTTTTAATGTTATTAATAATGGTTTGTTTTATACTTCCACGGGTTTCACTTCTTTCTTTTTTCCAGGAATACATCCCCAAATGATAAGGGCAATTATAAGAAGTCCGACAGCTTTACCACCATAACGGGAATAGAAACCGACCTTGTTCAACTTCTCTCCATCCAAATTATTTTCTTTTAGGATGGTAGCCAGTTGTTCTTCCGTCAGTTCATAGTAAGTGTCTTCCTTTTCGCAATAGCCGACCAGGCGAGGCTCTTTCTCTATGTATAGAGGGAGAAGGTAAGCGATGTTGAACTCCTGATGGAAAGTTGCCAGATCAATGTAGTTTCCATCGTCTGTTTGGTACTCTTCGGTATCAGGCAAATCTGCTACTTTGGTTAATACTTCGCGGTCGCCGAAAGGGATTTTTAAACCACGTGCGGATACTGTTTGGCAAGATAAGAAAAGAATGCCGCCAAGTGCAAATAGAAATTTAAGGTGCTTCATGCTTCTTGTGTTTAAGTGAATAATTTGTGTGATTTTTATTGATATTGTGGCAAAGATAGGAAAAAGAAGAATAAAAGCCGTATAATTGTTTGAAATTTGTAAGCTCTATTCTTTTTTATAAAATGAGGAGATTTTTTTCCTGATTTAGAGGATTTGTATCCTGATTTATGCAATTGATGTAAAATTGCATTGTTGGGATAATCCAAATAATTTAATAACAATTGATTGGAGCTATTAATAATTATCTATATTTGTGCTATAGAACTCAAATCTGGAATATTATGGACGACTTTAATACCGTATATGCACTACTCGTTTTAGTTATGTTATTTATTTTATTGAGTAGGTTGGACAATCGCTTCGGAAAGATAGAGAAAGAGTTGAATGAGATAAAGAAACGGATGGAAGATTATCTCAAGGTTCAGCAAAATTCTGTTGCTGAAGCCTCCAAGCCGAAAGAGGAAATATCAGAAAAAGAAACAAAAGATATTCCTGTGATGCCTCAAGCGGCAGAGCATGTTAAGGCAGTAAAGACCGGACAACGAGAAGAGGCTGTTCAGGAAAAACACGAACCGGTTGTTGAAGCAGTTGTCCGTGAGATATTGGAAAAGACGCCTGAAAAGACGCTTGAAACAAGAATGGAGGAAGTTTGCGTAGAGGCTGTTCGGAAGGAATCCGCTGAATCTTCGACTGTGCCAGTTGTACCGGTTACTCCGGCTACTCCGGTTGTTCCGGTTGCCCCGACTGTTCCGAAACAAAAGAAGCAGGTGAACTATGAAAAATTCATCGGTGAGAATCTTTTCGGAAAGATTGGTATCCTTATATTTGTAATCGGTGTAGGTTTCTTTGTAAAGTATGCCATTGATAAAAACTGGATTAATGAAACCTTCCGTACCGTGCTTGGTTTCTTGACGGGAGCTGTATTGCTGGCTGTTGCCGAACGGTTGCAAAAGAAATACCGAACCTTCAGTTCGCTGCTTGCGGGTGGTGCTTTTGCTGTGTTTTATCTTACAGTTGCCATTGCTTTCCATTATTATCATATTTTCTCGCAGACTATGGCCTTTATTATTCTGATTGGTGTCACAGTGTTTATGTCTATTCTGTCTGTGGTATATAATCGGCGTGAGTTGGCTATCATTTCTCTTGTAGGAGGATTCCTTGTGCCATTCATAGTGAGTAGCGGGGAAGGAAGTTATTTGGTACTGTTCACTTACGTGAGCATATTAAACCTGGGTATGTTCGGACTTTCCATTTATAAAAAGTGGAGTGAACTTCCAATGATTTCATTTGTTTTTACTTGCCTGATAATGGGAATCTTTCTTTTGTTTAACTATACCTCTAGTTCTACGGTTATTTCGAACCATCTGTTTTGGTTTGCTACTCTGTTCTATTTTATCTTTCTACTTCCGGTGTTCTCTATCCTTCGTGGAGAGAATATGCGGACGATGAGCCGGGGATTAGTATTCGTCATTATAACGAATAATTTTATCTATTTGCTTTCAGGAGCCTTATTCTTGCGGAATATGGGATTATCTTTCAAAGCAAGCGGCTTGTTGAGCCTGTTTATCGCTCTTGTTAATTTAGGACTGGTGCTTTGGTTGTGGAAGAATAGGAAGGAATATAAATTCCTCGTGCATACCACGTTGGGGCTTGTGCTGACATTTGTCTCCATTACAGTTCCGATTCAACTGGACGGAAACTATATAACCTTGCTTTGGGCATCGGAAATGGTATTGCTGTTGTGGCTCTATGTTAAGTCGAAAATTAGAGTATATGAGTATGCGGCTAAAGTTCTGGTAGGACTCACTTTCGTTTCTTACTTGATGGATGTGTATAGTGTGATGTTTGAATATCATTCCTTAGATACAATTTTTCTGAATAGTTCATTTGCCACCTCTTTGTTTGTGGGATTAGCGACAGGAGCATTTGCTTTATTAATGGAATATTATCATTCCTTCTTCTCTACGGCACGCCGGTTGAAATACAGCTTTTGGAATCCTTTTATGCTTATCGTCTCCGTAATCATACTTTATTATACATTTATGATGGAATTCAATTTGTATTTTGAAGGGGAGACGAGAAGCGGAGCTATGTTCTTGTTTACAGCCATATCCATTTCGAGTGTTTGCTATGCTTTCAGAAAACGATTCCCGATAACGAAACATCTCACTTCTTATATCTTGACTATTGGGGCAAACGTACTTGTATATATTATAAATATATGGGGCGACCAGAGAATATGGACTTCCCCTCCTGTTGTACTACCATGGCTGACAGCTGTGTTCGTAATAGCGAATTTGTATTATGTAGCACGTATGTACTATACATCAATCGGCATAAAATCCCGTTTCACCGTATATCTGAATATTCTTGCCACGCTCCTTTGGCTGACAATGGTACGCTCTTTCCTTTGGCAAGTAGGAGTGGACGATTTCAGTGCCGGGCTGTCACTCTCATTAAGCATTGCCGGGTTCGTCCAAATGGGGTTGGGCATGCGCCTGCATCAGAAACTACTCCGCATGGTGAGCCTTGCGACTTTCGGATTAGTCCTGCTCAAACTCGTCTTTGATGATTTATGGGCTATGCCGACCATTGGCAAGATTATTGTATTTATCATTCTGGGATTGATATTGCTGATACTTTCATTCCTTTATCAGAAATTAAAGGATGTGTTGTTCAAGAATGACGAGGAAGAAACAAACTGAATCTTTGAAAAATATCCGATAAGAAAGGCTGCCTGTTCTACAAAAGAAGGGCAGCCTTTACCTTATAATTATGTTTATTCCCAGACGAAATCTTTTACTCTTGCGAGAAACGTTTCACCTGCTCTTCGATTAATTCCTTATCATCAAAATAATTAATCTTCATCGCCTTCTTCACGTCAGCCAAAGTCTCGGCAGCCGCAGCCCTTGCCACTTCGCAGCCTTGCTGAAGCATCTCGTAGATAGCAGGGATATCCTTGCTGAACTCCTTGCGACGATTGCGAATCGGTTCCAAAGTCTCCTGCATGATGGAATTTAGGAAACGTTTTACTTTCACGTCGCCCAGTCCGCCGCGTTGATAATGTGCTTTCAGTTCTGCCAGATTCGGATAATCCGGTAAATAACGTTCGAAATGTTCGGGGAGGCAGAAAGCATCCAGGTAAGTAAATACCGTATTACCTTCAATTTTTCCCGGATCTTGTACGCGGAGATGTCCCGGGTCGGTATACATACTCATGATTTTCTTTTGGATTTCTTCCGGTTCTTCCGAAAGGTAGATGCAGTTTCCGAGCGATTTACTCATTTTAGCTTTACCGTCAGTTCCCGGAAGACGCAGACAAGCTGCATTGTCCGGCAACAGGATTTCCGGTTCTACCAATGTCTCACCATATATATAGTTGAAACGGCGAACGATTTCGCGAGCCTGTTCGAGCATCGGTTCCTGGTCTTCACCCACAGGGACAGTCGTTGCGCGGAATGCTGTAATGTCTGCTGCCTGGCTGATGGGATAAGTAAAGAAACCTACGGGAATACTTGCTTCAAAGTTACGCATCTGGATTTCCGATTTCACAGTCGGGTTACGTTGCAGTCGGGATACGCTGACAAGGTCCATATAATAGAAACTAAGTTCGCATAGTTCCGGTATTTGCGACTGGATGAAAATCGTAGCTTTAGTCGGATCAATACCACAAGCCAGATAATCAAGAGCAACTTCGATTACATTCTGACGCACCTTTTCCGGATTGTCTATATTGTCTGTCAATGCCTGTGAATCGGCAATGAAGATAAACATCTTACTATAATCACCTGCGTTTTGCAGGTCAACTCTGCGTTTCAACGAACCTACATAGTGACCGATATGAAGTCTTCCGGTAGGACGGTCGCCCGTCAATATGATTTTTTCTTTTCCCATATTTATTACCTTATTATATAATGGCGACAAAGATAAGGATAAAAACTGAAAGAAACATCAAAATGCAGTTACTTCATGATTTGTGCCTGCTTAAGATAAGAATGTAATCATTAAAAGCCAATGGAAAAACGACTGTTTCATTAACGCGGTAAATTATTTCAGTAAAAAAGTGAACATATCTTTTTGTCATGTGCAAAATATGTCGTTACTTTGCACAAATTTTGAAGTCAACAATGAATCAACAGGAAATTAGAAGCAAGTATTATTTACATTCGGATGTTTTGCACCCGGAAACGGCAGGCTTCTTCTTTTATTTCCAAAAACGATATTTTAGTTCTTTGGTAATGCGTTAATCCTTTTTTGAGGGTAACGCATTTTTTTTATGAACGAACTTAGAAATAACAACTTATTATAACAACAAAAGAAATGGAAAAGGAAATCAAGAAAGTTCTCGTTTTGGGTTCTGGAGCACTCAAAATCGGACAAGCCGGAGAGTTCGACTACTCAGGCTCACAAGCACTGAAAGCTTTGAAAGAAGAAGGTATCAGCTCAGTATTGGTAAACCCGAACATCGCAACCATTCAGACTTCTGAAGGTATTGCCGATAAAGTGTATTTCCTTCCCGTGAATACTTATTTCGTAGAAGAAATTATCAAGAAAGAACGTCCCGATGGTATCCTTTTGGCATTCGGCGGACAGACTGCATTGAACTGTGGTGCTGAACTTTACACACAAGGTGTTCTTGATAAGTATGGAGTAAAGGTACTTGGAACTTCGGTAGAAGCTATCATGTATACAGAAGACCGTGACTTGTTTGTGAAGAAACTGGACGAGATAGAAATGAAGACTCCGGTCAGCCAGGCAGTAGAAAACATGGAAGATGCCATTGCTGCTGCACGCAGAATTGGTTATCCTGTCATGGTGCGTTCTGCTTATGCACTGGGTGGTCTTGGTAGCGGTATCTGTGCCAATGAAGAAGAATTCCTGAAATTGGCAGAGAGCTCATTTGCTTTCTCCAAACAAATTCTGGTAGAAGAGTCTTTGAAAGGCTGGAAAGAAATCGAATTTGAAGTGATCCGTGACGCTAACGACCATTGCTTCACAGTAGCCAGCATGGAAAACTTCGATCCGCTGGGTATTCATACCGGCGAATCAATTGTAGTAGCTCCCACCTGCTCACTGGATGATAAAGAACTGGCTTTGTTGAAAGAACTTTCTACCAAATGTATCCGTCACCTCGGTATCGTGGGTGAATGTAACATTCAGTATGCTTTCAACTCTGAAACGGATGACTACCGTGTGATTGAAGTAAATGCCCGTTTGAGCCGTTCTTCTGCATTGGCTTCTAAGGCTACCGGTTATCCGTTGGCATTCGTAGCTGCTAAAGTGGCACTTGGTTACACACTCGACCAGATTGGCGAGATGGGAACCCCGAACTCTGCATACGTAGCTCCGCAACTTGACTACTATATCTGTAAAATCCCTCGTTGGGACTTGACGAAGTTTGCCGGTGTATCCCGTGAAATCGGTTCAAGCATGAAATCGGTAGGTGAAATCATGTCTATCGGTCGCTCTTTCGAAGAAATCATCCAGAAAGGCCTTCGTATGATCGGTCAGGGAATGCACGGTTTCGTAGGTAATGACGAACTGCACTTTGATGATCTTGATAAAGAGCTTTCTCGCCCGACTGACTTGCGTGTTTTCGCCATTGCACAAGCAATGGAAGAAGGTTACACCATCGAACGTATCCACGACCTGACAAATATCGACCCATGGTTCCTTGGCAAACTGAAAAATATCGTAGACTACAAAGCGAAATTGTCTACTTATAATAAGGTAGAAGATATACCTGCCGATGTAATGCGTGAAGCTAAAGTGTTAGGTTTTTCTGACTTCCAGATTGCCCGTTTCGTACTGAATCCAACCGGAAACATGGAGAAAGAAAACCTGGCAGTGCGTGCTCATCGTAAATCGATGGGTATCCTTCCGGCTGTAAAACGTATCAATACCATCGCTTCCGAACATCCGGAACTGACTAACTATCTGTATATGACTTATGCAGTGGAAGGCTACGATGTAAACTATTATAAGAATGAAAAATCAGTAGTCGTACTGGGCTCGGGTGCTTACCGTATCGGTAGCTCTGTAGAATTTGACTGGTGCTCGGTGAATGCAGTTCAGACTGCCCGCAAACTGGGTTACAAGTCTATCATGATTAACTACAACCCTGAAACGGTTTCTACTGACTATGATATGTGCGACCGTCTCTACTTCGACGAACTTTCGTTCGAACGTGTACTTGACGTAATCGATCTCGAACAACCTCGTGGTGTGATCGTCTCGGTAGGCGGACAAATCCCGAACAACCTGGCTATGAAACTTTATCGTCAGTCGGTTCCTGTATTGGGTACTTCTCCGATTTCTATCGACCGTGCTGAAAACCGTAACAAGTTCTCTGCTATGCTCGACCAACTGGGTATCGACCAACCGGCTTGGATGGAACTGACCAGTCTTGAAGAAGTGAAGGGATTTGTAGAAAAAGTAGGCTACCCGGTATTGGTTCGTCCTTCTTACGTCCTTTCAGGAGCAGCGATGAATGTTTGCTATGACGATGAAGAATTGGAGAACTTCCTGAAGATGGCTGCCGAAGTTTCTAAAGAATATCCGGTTGTTGTTTCCCAGTTCCTTGAAAATACGAAAGAAATTGAATTTGATGCCGTTGCGCAGAATGGTGAAGTGGTAGAATACGCAATCTCCGAACATGTAGAGTTTGCCGGTGTTCACTCCGGTGATGCTACGTTGGTATTCCCGGCACAGAAGATTTACTTTGCAACAGCTCGTCGCATCAAGAAGATCAGCCGTCAGATTGCTAAAGAACTCAATATCTCCGGTCCGTTCAATATCCAGTTCCTGGCTCGTAACAACGAAGTGAAAGTAATCGAATGTAACTTGCGTGCTTCTCGTAGCTTCCCGTTTGTTTCTAAAGTTCTGAAACGTAACTTTATCGAAACTGCTACCCGCATCATGCTGGATGCTCCATACTCACGTCCGGATAAGTCGGCATTCGATATCGACTGGATTGGTGTAAAAGCTTCTCAATTCTCTTTCTCTCGTCTGCACAAGGCTGACCCGGTATTGGGCGTAGACATGTCTTCTACTGGTGAAGTGGGATGTATCGGTGACGATTTCTCTGAAGCATTGCTGAATTCAATGATTGCTACCGGATTCAAAATTCCTGAAAAAGCAGTGATGTTCTCTTCCGGTGCAATGAAGTCGAAAGTAGATTTGCTGGATGCCAGCCGTATGCTGTTTGCTAAGGGCTATCAGATTTACGCAACTGCCGGAACAGCAGCTTTCTTGAACGCTCACGGTGTAGAAACGACTCCAGTTTACTGGCCGGATGAAAAACCGGGTGCAGAGAACAACGTCATGAAGATGATTGCTGACCATAAGTTTGATTTGATCGTTAACATTCCGAAGAATCACAGCAAGCGTGAGTTGACGAACGGTTATCGTATCCGTCGCGGTGCAATCGATCATAACATTCCGTTGATTACCAATGCTCGTTTGGCAAGTGCCTTTATCGAAGCATTCTGCGAATTGAAACTGAATGATATTCAGATTAAGAGCTGGCAGGAATATAAATAAAAACAGCTTTAGCTGTCTATTAGATAAGGAGAACTCTCTCTTTGGCTTGTCCAAAGGGGGAGTTTCTTTTTTATTAGTAAATATAGCACATCAGAGTGTGTTCTATATAGGGAGTGTTTTTGTTATTAATAAATGATTAAAGTTAATTATTGGTTGAAACTAAGTAGAATCTGTCTATCCATCAGTAAGAGAAGCGATTTATTTTTTATTTTTGTTTCTTGAAAAGATAAAATCAGATAAAACAATGTTAGTACTTCTATCTTGTGCCAAGACTATGAGTGAGACTTCAAAGGTGAAAGTACCTTTGACGACAGTTCCACGATTTCAAAAAGAAGCTTCCGGGATTGCTTTGCAGATGTCACAGTTTTCGGTGGATGAACTGGAACGCCTGTTGCGTATAAATGCCAGGATGGCGGTGGAGAATTATAAGCGTTATCAGGCTTTTCATGCAGAAGGCACATCGGAACTGCCCGCTTTGCTGGCTTATACCGGAATTGTATTCAAGCGACTGAATGCAAAGGATTTCTCGAAAGAAGAATTCGAATATGCGCAGGAACATCTGCGGTTGACTTCTTTCTGTTATGGGTTGTTGAGGCCTTTAGATGTCATTCGTTCCTACCGCTTGGAAGGAGATGTAGTGTTGCCGGAACCGGGTAATCAGACCATG
Organism: Bacteroides sp. 1001302B_160321_D4; assembly: GCF_015667765.1. Lineage (NCBI taxonomy): Bacteria > Pseudomonadati > Bacteroidota > Bacteroidia > Bacteroidales > Bacteroidaceae > Bacteroides > Bacteroides sp. 1001302B_160321_D4. The sequence continues at coordinate 29,607 of NZ_JADPLO010000007.1, forward strand.
TTCTCTTATTGGAAATCCCGTCTGACGGATGTCTTCATCGAAGATATAAAGAAAGCGGGAGGCATACTCTGCAATCTGGCCAGCGACGAGATGAAAAGTTTGTTTGATTGGAAACGTGTGGAGAGAGAAGTGCGTGTCGTTACTCCTGAATTTCAGGTGTGGAAGAACGGGAAATTAGCTTCGATAGTGATCTATATCAAGATGTCCCGTGGTGAAATGACGCGGTTCATTCTGAAGAACAGAATCGAAAATCCGGAGGATTTGAAAAGCTTCTCCTGGGAAGGATTCGAATTTAACGAATCTCTTTCGGATGAAAAGAAGTTTGTATTTACTAACGGTAAAGAAATATAAAGTATGACGGAAGTAGAAAAGATGCGTAGTAGCCAGTTGGCTGATATGGCTGCGCCGGAATTGCAGGTGCATTTTGAACATGCCAAGAAGCTGCTGGCGCGTATGCGGGGAATGAGCACTTATGATGCAGGGTATCGGGAATTATTGGAAGAACTGGTACCGGAGATTCCTGAAACTTCAATAATCTGCCCGCCTTTTCATTGCGATCATGGAGACGGAATCAAATTGGGTGAACATGTATTTGTGAATGCCAATTGCACTTTCCTGGATGGAGGATATATCACGATAGGCGCCCATACGCTGGTTGGACCTTGTGTGCAGATTTATACGCCGCATCATCCGATGGATTACCTGGAAAGAAGAGGCTCTAAGGAATATGCTTATCCGGTGACGATTGGCGAAGACTGCTGGATTGGTGGCGGTGCTATTATCTGTCCCGGCGTGACGATTGGCAATCGTTGTGTGATAGGGGCGGGGAGCGTTGTGACGAAAGATATTCCCGACGACAGTGTGGCAGTCGGGAATCCGGCACGTGTTGTTCGCAAACAGGTTGTTTAACGTTTGACCGGAAAAGTTATTTCCCGGATTTAAGCGTTCCTGCGTTACTATCTTTGTTGGGAATTCGTTTTCCTGCAGATTCTATTTTAATTATTAATGATAGAAAAAGAGGCGCGGCTATCTTTATTTTGTTCTGTTTATTAGATGAACCGGAAGAAGTGAAAGTGACAAGAAAAAAGTTTTTATTATTATTTGCTGATAATCAGAGTGTTTCTTTATTTGATAAAAACTTTCTTGAAAAATAATACATGAAATGTTTGCAGAATTCAAAAAATGCCGTACCTTTGCATCGCTTTTGAAACGGAAGTGTACGGGCGTTTAGCTCAGCTGGTTCAGAGCATCTGCCTTACAAGCAGAGGGTCGGCGGTTCGAATCCGTCAACGCCCACACAAAAAAACGAAACACTTCCGGCTCATTAACAAGGGTGTTTAGCTCAGCTGGTTCAGAGCATCTGCCTTACAAGCAGAGGGTCGGCGGTTCGAATCCGTCAACGCCCACTACAAAAAAGGAGTCTTACGAAGAAATTCGTGAGACTTTTTTTATTTCTTACCTCTTTTATACAAACTTTCTTTCTCCTTTTATCTTATAACTCAGGAAAAAGAGTTAATTTTGCAGTCTGATAATTATCTAAGAAAACGTATGGAACTTGATGTATTAACGGCCATATCCCCGATTGATGGTCGATATAGAGGCAAAACTAAAGCTTTGGCAGCTTATTTCTCTGAATTTGCACTGATTAAATACCGTGTACAGGTAGAGGTGGAGTATTTTATCACCTTGTGCGAACTTCCTTTGCCGCAATTGAAAGGAATCGATAGTAGCGTGTTTGAAACTTTACGGAATATCTACCGTAACTTCTCTGAAGCAGACGCACAACGCATTAAAGATATCGAAAGTGTAACTAACCACGATGTGAAAGCCGTAGAATACTTCCTGAAAGAAGAATTTGACAAGATGGGCGGAATGGATGACTATAAAGAGTTTATCCACTTCGGACTGACTTCTCAGGATATTAACAATACGTCTGTTCCTCTTTCTATCAAAGAGGCATTGGATCAGGTTTATTACCCGTTGATTGAAGAGCTGATTGCACAGTTGAAAACCTATGCGACAGAATGGGCTAACATTCCGATGCTTGCCAAAACTCACGGTCAGCCGGCTTCTCCTACCCGTCTGGGTAAAGAAGTGATGGTATTTGTTTATCGTCTCGAACGTCAGTTGGCTATGTTGAAAGCATGTCCGCTTACCGCTAAGTTTGGCGGTGCTACCGGAAACTACAATGCGCATCACGTGGCTTATCCTCAATATGACTGGAAACAATTCGGCAATCGGTTTGTTGCAGAAAAACTGGGACTGGAACGCGAAGAATATACAACGCAGATTTCGAACTATGATAACCTCTCTGCTGTTTTTGATGCTATGAAGCGTATCAATACCATTATGGTGGATATGAATCGTGACTTCTGGCAGTACATCTCTATGGAGTACTTCAAGCAGAAGATCAAAGCCGGAGAAGTAGGTTCGAGCGCTATGCCGCATAAAGTGAATCCGATTGACTTTGAAAATGCAGAAGGTAACCTGGGCATAGCAACGTCTATTCTGGAACATTTGGCTGTGAAGCTTCCTGTTTCCCGTTTGCAGCGTGACTTGACAGACTCAACAGTGTTGCGTAATGTCGGTGTACCTTTCGGTCATATCGTGATTGCTATCCAGAGTTCTTTGAAAGGATTGCGCAAACTGTTATTGAACGAACCGGCTATTTATCGTGATTTGGATAATTGTTGGAGTGTAGTGGCAGAAGCTATTCAGACCATCCTGCGCCGTGAGGCTTATCCGCATCCGTATGAAGCTTTGAAAGCGTTAACCCGCACCAACCAAGCTATTACAGAAAGTTCTATTAAAGAGTTTATCGAAGAATTGAATGTAAGCGAAGATATTAAAAAAGAGTTAAGAGCAATCACTCCCCATACATATACGGGGCTTTAATTGTTTACTTATATAATAAACGTGTTTTTTAAATAGGCCGTGAGGCCAAAGTCTAATTTTATTCGAATAAAAAAATGAGCACAGAAAACGAAGAATGGCGCGAAAATTCTTTCAATGAAGAGAATACAGGTGCCGGCCGTGATGGTAACAGGTCTTACAACAGAGAAGGTGGAGAACGTCCGTATCGCCCTTCTTACAACCGTGAAGGCGGGGATCGTCCGTATCGCCCGCGATTTAATGCCAACAATGAAGGAGGCGAACGCCCGCAGCGTTCGTACGGTGACCGCTCTTATGGCGACCGTCCCCAACGTCCTTCTTACAATCGTGAAGGTGGAGATCGTCCGTATCGTCCTCGCTTCAATAACAATAATGAAGGAGGTGAACGTCCGCAACGTCCTTACAACCGCGAAGGTGGTTCTTATGACCGTCCTCAACGTCCTTCTTACAACCGTGAAGGTGGTGACCGTCCTTACCGTCCCCGCTTCAATAGCGGCGAAGGTGGTGAGCGTCCGTCTTATGGCGACCGTCCTCAACGTCCTTCCTACAACCGTGAAGGTGGCGACCGTCCTTACCGTCCCCGCTTTAATAACGGCGAAGGTGGCGACCGTCCTCAACGTCCTTCTTACAACCGTGAAGGTGGTGATCGTCCGTATCGTCCCCGTTTCAATAACGGCGAAGGTGGCGGCTATCGCAGCAACAACGGCGGTGGAGGTTATCGTCCGAGATATAATAACGACCGTCAAGGAGGATATCGTCCTCGTCCGCGTACCGGCGATTATGATCCGAACGCTAAGTATAGCGTAAAGAAACAGATCGAGTACAAGGAACAGTTTATTGATCCGAATGAACCGATTCGTCTGAATAAGTTCCTGGCTAACGCAGGTGTTTGTTCCCGTCGTGAGGCTGATGAATTTATCACAGCAGGTGTGGTTTCTGTAAACGGTGAAGTGGTAACGGAATTGGGTACGAAGATCAAACGTTCGGATGTGGTTAAGTTCCACGACGAACCGGTAAGCATCGAACGCAAGGTATACGTATTGCTGAATAAACCGAAAGATACCGTTACTACATCGGACGATCCGCAGGAACGCCGTACAGTAATGGATTTGGTGAAAGGCGCTTGCAACGAACGTATTTATCCGGTAGGACGTCTGGACCGTAACACGACTGGTGTACTGTTACTGACGAATGACGGTGATCTGGCTTCCAAGCTGACACACCCGAAATTCCTGAAGAAGAAAATTTATCATGTTCATCTGGACAAGAACCTGACTAAAGCAGATATGGAGCAGATTGCAGCTGGTATCCAGTTGGAAGATGGCGAAATCCATGCAGATGCGATCAGCTATACAGATGATTTCAAGAAAGACCAGGTAGGTATCGAAATTCACTCCGGTAAGAACCGTATTGTTCGTCGTATTTTCGAATCACTGGGTTATAAAGTAGTAAAACTCGACCGTGTGTTCTTCGCCGGACTGACCAAAAAAGGTCTGCGTCGCGGAGACTGGCGTTACCTGTCGGAAGCAGAAGTAAACTACCTCCGCATGGGATCTTTTGAATGAAGAATTAAGAATTAAGAACGAAGAATTAAGAATTGAAAATGAGGAATGGAACATGAAGAATTATCAGGGCGTGTTTGCATAGCACAGCCAAATTCTTCATTTTTCATTCTTCATTCTTCATTAATCAAAGTAAGTTAAATGGAAAAGATTGGTAGAACAAAAATTGTTGACCTGTTGAAGCGCACAGATATTGGCGCTATGGTCAATGTGAAAGGATGGGTTCGCACCCGTAGAGGTAGCAAACAAGTAAACTTTATCGCACTGAATGACGGTTCTACAATAAATAATTTGCAGATCGTAGTAGATTTGGCTGGTTTCGATGAAGAGATGCTGAAACTGATTACTACCGGCGCTTGTATCAGCGTGAACGGAGAAATGGTAGAATCAGTAGGTTCCGGTCAGAAAGTGGAAGTACAGGCTCGTGAAATCGAAGTGCTGGGTACTTGCGATAATACATATCCATTACAGAAGAAAGGCCACTCTATGGAATTCTTGCGCGAGATTGCTCACTTGCGTCCGCGTACCAATACATTCGGTGCAGTGTTCCGCATTCGTCACAACATGGCGATTGCTATTCACAAGTTCTTCCATGAAAAGGGCTTCTTCTATTTCCATACGCCGATCATTACGGCTTCCGATTGTGAAGGTGCCGGACAGATGTTCCAGGTGACTACCATGAACCTGTATGACTTGAAGAAAGACGAGAGAGGTTCTATCTCTTATGAAGATGATTTCTTCGGTAAGCAGGCAAGTCTGACTGTTTCCGGTCAGCTGGAAGGTGAGTTGGCAGCTACTGCTTTGGGATCTATCTACACATTCGGTCCTACGTTCCGTGCCGAAAACTCCAACACTCCCCGCCACTTGGCAGAGTTTTGGATGATTGAGCCGGAAGTTGCTTTCAACGACATTACAGATAACATGGACTTGGCAGAAGAGTTCATCAAATATTGTGTGAAATGGGCGTTGGATAACTGTGCGGATGATGTGAAGTTCCTGAACGATATGTTCGATAAAGGCTTGATTGAACGTCTGCAAGGTGTATTGAAAGATGATTTCGTACGTTTGCCTTATACAGACGGTATCAAGATTCTTGAAGAAGCTGTTGCGAAAGGACATAAGTTCGAATTCCCGGTTTACTGGGGCGTGGACCTGGCTTCCGAACACGAACGTTTCTTAGTGGAAGAACACTTCAAACGTCCGGTGATTCTGACTGACTATCCGAAGGAAATCAAGGCCTTCTATATGAAGCAGAACGAAGACGGTAAGACAGTACGTGCCATGGACGTTCTTTTCCCGAAAATTGGTGAAATTATCGGTGGTTCTGAACGTGAAGCCGACTATAACAAGCTGATGACCCGTATTGAAGAAATGCACATCCCGATGAAGGATATGTGGTGGTATCTGGATACCCGTAAGTTCGGTACTTGTCCTCACTCCGGTTTCGGATTAGGGTTCGAACGTCTGTTATTGTTTGTAACAGGTATGGCGAATATCCGTGACGTGATACCGTTCCCGCGTACACCAAGAAATGCTGATTTCTAATATTTCGGTATATTTATGTAAAACTCGCATAATCTTCAGGTTATGCGAGTTTTTTTATGCTCTGAATTGCTGTATTCTCAAAATAAATCTTTATATTTGGAAATACGCATTCGAGAGTGTTAACTAAAATAATACAACAATGAAAAAGCTCTATTTCTTTACCATGCTTTCAATAATGTTGTTAGCGGTAACAGGTGCGACGGCCCAGAAGAAAACCAAATTCAAAGCGGCCGATTTGAAAGGTATTTGGCAGCTCTGCCATTATGTATCCGAGTCTCCCGATGTTCCGGGAGCGTTGAAACCCAGTAATACATTTAAAGTATTGAGTGATGACGGACAAATCGTTAACTTTACCATTATTCCCGGTGCGGATGCAATTATTACTGGATATGGTACTTATAAACAACTCACGGACGATTCTTATAAGGAAAGCATCGAGAAGAACATTCATCTCCCGATGCTGGACAATCAGGACAATATTTTGGAATTTGAGATTAAAGACAATGATTATCTCCATCTGAAATATTTTATCAAGAATGATTTGAATGGAAATGAGTTGAACACCTGGTATTATGAAACCTGGAAGAGGGTGGAAATGCCGGCTAAATTTCCGGAAGATATTGTGAGATAGAAGAGCGCGTACTTTTGGGTGGAGGCACGGATTTTGCAAAAGGCTGCATAGTTGTTTGGTTATGCCTGACAACAGCTTATTTGGTAAAATCCGTGCCTGTTTTTCTATAAAAGATAAAAACAAAGCACTTTTGGACAAAATCAAAGTCCGTAGAAATAGAAACAAAAATGAAAAAATAGATTTGCAAAGGGTTTGTCTGCGACTTGCTCTAACTTTGTTGCCAGTAATAGAATACAGTAACAAAATAAAGTGGAACAATGAAAAACAAACTTTTACTGGCGGTAGGGAGTATGGCGCTCCTGACTGCTTGCGATGCTTCAAAAGGAAATGAGATGGCATGGTTTGATCATGCAGTGAAAACATCGGGACATCAGTTGCTCTATATGGCAGAACAATTGAAGAATGAACCGGATACCGCCTGTTTTCCCCGTTCTATTAAAGAAGGAAAGTACAGACTGGAGCACCCCACAGATTGGACGAGTGGTTTCTATCCCGGTTCCATGTGGCTGGCATACGAGTTGACCGGTGATGAGGCTCTCGCAAAAGAGGCGCGTAAATATACGGACCGTCTGCAGGATATGCAATATTATACGGGTAATCACGATTTGGGTTTTATGATGTTTTGCAGTTATGGGCAGGGCATCCGTTTGAAACCGGAGCCAACGGACAGTTTGATTCTGATTCATTCTTCAGAAAGCTTGTGCTCCCGTTTTCGTCCGGAAGTCGGACTGATTCGTTCGTGGGATTTCGGCGATTGGAGTTATCCGGTGATTATTGATAATATGATGAACCTTGAAATGCTGTTCTGGGCTTCGGAGCAAACCAATAATCCGAAATATCGTGAAATAGCCATCTCTCATGCCGACAAAACGTTGAAGAATCACTTTCGGGAGGACATGACCTCCTACCATGTGGTGAGCTATCTGGCAGATAGCGGTGAGGTAGAGTCGAAAGGAACCTTTCAGGGATATGCCGATTCTTCTGCTTGGGCGCGTGGACAGGCTTGGGGAGTGTATGGTTATACCATGTGTTATCGCTTCACTAAGCAACAGAGCTATCTGGATGCCGCTCATAAAATAGCGCGGTTCATTATCGATCACCGTCCGTCCGAAAATGACTATGTACCTTATTGGGATTATGATGCTCCTAATATTCCGAATGAACCGCGGGATGCTTCTGCGGCTGCCGTAACAGCTTCTGCATTACTGGAGTTGAGTGGTTATGGCGACAAGAAACAAGGGGAAGAATATTTCCGTTATGCGGAGCATATCCTGAAACAGTTATCCTCTGATGATTATTTGGCCCAGGAAGGAGAAAATCATGGCTTCATCCTGTTACATTCGGTTGGCAGTTTCCCGCATGACAGTGAAATTGATACTCCGCTCAATTATGCTGATTATTATTATCTGGAAGCCTTGAAACGTTATAAAGATCTGAAAGAAAAATCAGAAAATCCGTCTTACTAACTTGAAGAGAAACCGTAAAAAATTTAAAGTTCAGGGCAACCGCATCTAAAATATGAATTTATAACTGTCGGACTTTGGCGCAGTTGTCCTGTTTTGAGCCGATGCCGGTCCTTTATATGAGTTAAAAAACGGGATTCATTTATCAGATTGAATTGAAAATACTTATCTTTACGATAAATTCTTCAATATTAGCTCATGAAAGACCGACATTTGCTATTTAGATACCTATTCGGATTAACCGTTTGCATTTTATTTTTTCCTTTGGCTGTATCGGCCGCCGACAGCTTCATCCATTTTAAGCGATTATCCGTAGATGACGGGCTGTCGCAAAATACTGTGCTCGCTCTGACACAAGATCATAATAATAAGATTTGGGTAGGCACCATAGACGGACTGAACTGGTATGAAGGTTCCCGCTTCGTTTCGTATTATAAAGCGCCGGATGATACGACCAGTCTGGCAAACAATCATGTCTATTCACTTCATACCGATTTGAAAGGTACGGTATGGGTAGGCACACAGGTCGGTTTATCCCGTTATAATATAGTAGGGAATAATTTCACCAATTATTCTTCACCGGACAATCAGCCGATGCAAGTATTGGCTATCGGAGAACCGGAGGAAGGCGACCGGCTTTTGCTTGCTACCAATATCGGTCTGGTGATTTTTGATAAAAAGACCGGGCGGATGAAAGTGCAGCCGGAACTTGCCGGAAAAACGATCTATTCTGTTTGCCGGATGAATGACGGTTTCCTGTTGGGAACTTCGGAAGGTGTCTATTTCTATTATGTACGCAACGAAAACGTGACCCGGCTTCTTCTCCAGTTGAAAGGAGAAACCATCTCCGATATGCTCTATGACGACAAAACCGGCAACTGTTGGCTGGCTTCATTGACAAACGGGGTGTATTGTGTGGATAACAACTTTCAAATAAAACATCATTATAACAAGCAAAATACTCCTGCTTATTTCCTTACGAACTCGGTCAGGACATTGTCCGGAGATGATAAAGGAAGGGTTTGGATAGGAACCATGGAAGGTTTGCTTATCCTTGAACCGGAGACGGGAACTTTCCGTATCTGTCGTTTTTCTCCTGAAGATCCGACTACCTTGGGCCATAATTCCATCCGTTCTATCTTGAAAGATAATCAAGGGGGAATGTGGATCGGTACATTTTACGGCGGGCTTAATTATTATCATCCTCTCGCTCCGGCATTCGGACGCTTGCAACATTCCGCCTGGAGGAATTCGTTAAGTGATAACACAGTGAGTTGTATTGCCGAAGACCCGGATAATGGCAATCTCTGGATTGGCACGAACGACGGCGGATTAAATTATTATAACCGGAAAACCGGAGTCTTTTCATATTACCGGACGGGTACTTCCGCCAATGCTTTAAAGTCGGACAATATAAAATGTATATGGACGGACAAGGATGGAAGTGTCTATATCGGCACTCATGGAGGGGGAATGAGTCGTCTGCATCACCGGAGTGGCAGGATAGAAACATATTCCTTTCCCCATTCTACTTCCCTGACTAACAGTTGTTACTCCTTATTGGACGGAACGGATGGAACGCTTTGGGTAGGCGGCATGAGCGGGCTTTACCTTTTCGACAAACAGACCGGCGAACTGTCACAGCATCCATTAGCTAAAAAGCATAAAAAGTTGGAGAATGTATTGATATATACCTTGTTTCGCGATTCAAAAGGAAGAATCTGGATTGGTACGGAAGAGAGCCTGTTTTTGTATGCCGGCGGGAAACTGGAAGAACTGCATCTTTCTTCTTCGGCTTATCTGCATGGGTTGATACAGGCTTTCTGTGTACAGGAGGATAGCCGTCATGAAATCTGGATCGGTTCTTCCACAGGATTATATTGCTATAAGGAAGGAGCACCGACTGCCTGGAAACACTATACGATGAAAGACGGTTTGCCAAATGACTTTATTTATAATATACTGGAAGATGAACGGGGGCGTTTATGGTTGACAACTAACAAGGGACTGGCTTGCTTTAATACGGAGGAGGGTACTTTCCTCAACTATACGAAGCAGGACGGATTGCCTCACGATCAGTTTAACTATTTCGGAGCTTGCAAAGCGCACGATGGTACATTCTTCCTGGGGTCTCTTGGGGGCGTTGCCTATTTCAAGCCATACGAATTGGGTGATAATCCATATTCCCCGGATGCGGTAGTGACAGGAGCCGTTGTCTTAAATCAGGTGATTACGGATATGAAAAGTGAACGGGTACGTTATTATCAGGACGAGCAAGGGCGGATGCTGGGTATGTCGTTCCCTTCCGATCAGAAACTTTTTAATATCCGGTTTGCCGTTATCAACTATTTGGCTGGCAAACGGAACCAGTTCGTTTACAAATTGGAAGGCTTTGAAACCGAGTGGAACTACTCCCGTCATGTTTCCTTTGCACGGGCGAGTTATTCCAATCTCCCGCCCGGTGAGTATGTATTCAAGGTGAAGGCATGTAACAACAATGGAAAGTGGAGCGAGGCGACCACTGAATTTTTTGTGCATATCATTCCGATGTGGTATCAGACCTGGTGGGCAAAGACACTTTTCATCTTCTTTTCTGTAGGGCTTCTCGTCTTTGTGATCTATTTCTTTATTGCCCGTGCCAAAATGAAGATGCAAGTCCGGATCGAACAGATAGAACGAAACAAGATAGAAGAAATCAGTCAGGAGAAAGTACGTTTTTACATGAATATGTCTCATGAGTTGCGTACTCCGTTGAGTCTGATACTGGCTCCGTTGGAGGAACTCTTGGGGCAAAGCAATCTGAAAGGTACTCCGGTACAACAGAAGCTGGATTACGTTTATAAGAACGGTCGTAAGTTGTTGCACATTGTCAACCAGTTGCTGGATTTCCGTAAAGCCGAAGCAGGTGCAATGCCTATTCATGTTGCGCAGGTGGATGTAGAAGAACTGTTGCAAGATGCTTTTGCCCTGTTTAAAGAAAATGCGCAGAAGCGTGCTATCAGCTTTCATATAAAATCCGATCTGGAAGGACGATTGTTTCCGGCGGACCGGACGTATGTAGAGACTATCTTGATGAACCTGTTGTCTAACGCCTTTAAGTTTACACCGGACGGCGGAAGTATTTCGCTTTCCTTATGGACAGAGGGAGATACCTATGGCTTCACGGTAAGAGATAGCGGAATCGGTATGTCTCCGGAACAGCTAACCCGCATTTTCGAACGTTTCTATCAGGTAGACGGTCAGCGAAAAGGGACGGGTATCGGGCTGTCATTGGTGAAGATGCTTGTAGAAAAGCATCACGGCACTATTACCGTAGCAAGCGAACCTGCTCAATATACCGAATTTAAAGTCACGCTACCTGCTGATATGGCTGCCTTCACGGAGAAAGAATGTGAATTGCCGGCACATGAAGTCGAAACATCTGCTTCTCTCCGGGAGCTTCCGGTGGCTGATGAATATTTCTCTGGTGATGCGTCGGCTATAGTTGCAGAAGAACTATCGGACGGTGATCAGATAGAAGCCAGCAGTGAGGAAGAGCGTCCTACTATCTTGTTGGTAGATGACAATAAAGAGATGGTGGATTACCTGAAAGATAATTTCCGGCAGAACTATGTGACGCTGACCGCCGGAAACGGCGAAGAAGCATTGGCTATTATGAAAGAGCATCGTGTGGACATTGTCCTTTCCGACGTGATGATGCCGGGTATTGACGGTATCAAACTTTGCCAGCTTATTAAACGAAATCTGCAAACCTGCCATATTCCCGTCCTGCTGTTGTCTGCCAAAGGAAGTGTCGATGCACAGACGGAAGGCATTCAGGCTGGGGCGGATGATTACATTGCCAAACCGTTCTCGATTCATTTATTGAAAGGAAAAATAGCTAATCAACTGAAAGCACGCCAACGGCTGAAACACTATTATTCGAATACGATTGATATAGATACTGCAAAAATGACTTCGAATAATCTGGATGAGGAATTTATGAGCAAAGCTATTCAGGTGGTAGAAGAAAATATCAGTAATGAAGACTTCACCTCTGATGAGTTGGCAAGCCAACTTTGTATGAGCCGTTCGTCACTGTATCTCAAGATGAATTCCATATCCGGTGAACCGCCTGCCAACTTTATCCGGCGCATCCGTTTTAATAAAGCGTGTAAATTGTTGCTTGAAGGGCGCTACTCCATTTCGGAGATTAGCGGAATGGCAGGGTTCGGATCTTCTTCTTATTTCTCTACCAGTTTCAAGAAGTATGTCGGTTGTCTGCCATCGGAGTATGTGAAGCAGCATACTAAGTAATTGTTTTGCGGTTATGCATTTGTTCACCACAGAGGACGCGGAGGACACAGAGGTGAATCTTGTTCATGCGGGTGCAGAAATGAATGAGAGTTTTTTGTCTACTATAAAGTTGAAAAACATAAAAACATCTGCCACCTGCAACGAAACGCGTGTAATGCACTAATTGACAAATAGTTGGAACGTGGCAGATACTGTGGCAGATAGGTTGCAGATAAAGTATCTGCAACGCGTTATATAATCAAAGAAAAAGCCTTGATTCCTTTATGCAAAGCTATGGGATAATTGGGGTGACTCTATGGATAATTTGTGGTGTCTCTACGGGGAAACGACAGTATCCTTGCGTAGAAACTGTAGTGTCCCGCCTTAGAAACTCTCGTTTCCTACCGTGGAAACTGTAATTTCTAATGCCGGAAACGACAGTTCCCCGCCTGGAAACGGGAAGTTAATGCATACAATAAACTTTTGCCCTCCTGGAGAATTGGCTTATGCAAGGCTTATACTGTGTTGCAGATACTTTATCTGCAACCTATCTGCAACAGTATCTGCAACAGTATCTGCAACGCTACAACTGTTTGTCAACTAGTGTATTACACGCGTTTGGTTGCAGGTGGCAGATGTTTTTATATTTTTTCAACTTTATGGTAGGAGGATTACGCATCAAAATTAGGGTCACCACCGTAAGTCATAAACCAAATTCACCTCTGTGTCCTCCGCGTCCTCTGTGGTGAAAACCTAAACAAGAACTAATAACCTTCATTTTTCTATCAATTTCAGTCATTCCGTTTTGGGGGCTATTTTACCCTTTTACCCTCTTTGTAGCCTCCTGTAACGCTTGTTTTGGACGAATTTTAAGTTGAAATGAACGAAAACAAAGTCCTGTTAGACAGTATCAGAGAAGGAAGAAATGAATTGAAAGTTCCGTTTCGGACGGTTTATCTACATTTGCCTACAGAAAAACCAATCATTTGATATCATGAAAAAAGTATTATTGATTTCATTCGTAATCTTGTCTGTGGCTGCACAGATGACACATGCGCAAAAACAAGCAGTCATCAAGTTGACGGAAACAACGTTGATGCATGAAATGCGTGCCACTCCTTATCCTCTTGATAAAGCGGTGGTAAATGACCGTGCGGTTTCTTTTCAATGGCCGCTCCGTTCGGACATGAACTCGCAGGACAGTCCGTTGGATGGATTCGAACACAAAGTAAAGAAGGTAGATAAAACGAAGATTACCTATCGGTTACGTTATTCGCAGGATGCCGGATTGAAGTCCGGAGTTGTTCAGGTGGAAACTCGTTGGCCGTTCTATAATCCGGAACAACCGCTTGCGCCGGGGGTATGGTACTGGCAGTTCGGTTACGTAGAAAACGGACAAGTGACTTGGGGAAGCACACAGCAAGTCACCGTAGAAGATCGTCCGGGCAAATTCTGTCCGCCTTCATTGAAAACTGTGTTGGCAAAATTACCTGCCGACCATCCGCGTGTGTGGATCATGAAGAACGAATGGAAGGACTTTATAAGTCACAGCAAACAAAAGGCAGAAAGGCAATGGTATCTTGAACGTGCAGATCAGGTACTTCAGACTCCAATGAAATCAGTGAAAGATATTAATGTCTCGCAGGTGAAGAATCTGAAGAACGAGATGCAGATAAATTCATACCTCACTCGTGAAAGCCGTCGCATCATCGATGCGGAAGAGGGAAATACCGAAGCATTGATACGGGCCTGGTTGCTGACGCAGGATACTAAATATGCTGACGAAGCCATCAAACGGGTATTTATCATGGCCGACTGGGATAAAGATAAGAATGTGAAAGGAGATTTTAATGCTTCTAGCTTATTGTCTCTCTGCTCTATGGCTTATGATTCTTTCTACGACCGGTTGAATACATCACAAAAGAAAGCATTACTGGAAGCCATCAAAAATAAAGGTGGTGAAATGTATGAGAACTTTAATAACAAGATGGAGAACCACATCGCCGACAATCATGTGTGGCAGATGACACTTCGCATCCTTACAATGGCGGCATTCAGTGTATATGGCGATCTGCCCGAAGCCAACACATGGGCGGATTACTGTTATAACGTCTGGTTGGCACGTTTTCCCGGATTGAACAAAGACGGTGGCTGGCACAATGGCGATTCTTACTTTACGGTCAACACCCGTACATTAGTAGAAGTACCTTACTATTATAGCAAACTGACCGGTTACGACTTCTTTTCCGATCCTTGGTATCAGGGAAATATCATGTATACCATCTTCCAGCAGCCTCCTTTTTCCAAATCCGGAGGAAACGGAAGTTCGCATCAGAATGTGGGGCGTCCAAACAGTATCCGTATAGGATATTTGGATGCACTGGCACGCCTTACCGGAAACACTTATGCCGCTGATTTCGTACGCCGTACATTGAAAGTGGAACCGGATTATATGAAGAAAGCCTTATTGAGTAAGCCCGGTGATCTGGCCTGGTTTCGCCTGCAATGTGATAAACCTCTGCCGGAAGGTGAAGGATTGACAGCACTCCCTGCAGGATACGTCTTCCCCGCAACAGGACTTGCCTCTTTCCAAACGAACTGGGACAGAGTAGGTGGAAATGCGATGTGGAGTTTCCGGTCAAGCCCTTATGGTTCTACCTCTCATGCACTTGCCAATCAGAATGCTTTCAATACGTTCTATGGTGGAAAACCCTTATTTTACAGTAGCGGACACCACATTGAGTTTACCGACGTACATAGTATGTTGTGCCATCGTGCCACACGTGCTCACAATACGATTTTGGTGAACGGTATGGGACAACGTATCGGTACGGAAGGATATGGATGGATTCCCCGTTATTATGCCAGCGAGAAGATCGGGTATGTGCTGGGCGATGCTTCCAATGCTTACGGAAAAGTGATTTCACCGCTTTGGCTGACACGCGGCGAACAGTCGGAGGTGCATTATACGCCCGAAAATGGCTGGGATGAGAACCATGTGAAAACGTTCCGCCGTCACATTGTCAATTTGGGAAAGACTGGACTCATCTTTATCTATGACGAACTCGTGGCAGACGAACCTGTAAACTGGAGTTATTTGCTGCATACCACAGAAAATCCCATGACAGTGGATCAATCGAATCATCGCTTCGTGCATATTCAAGCCACGAACCGCGGAGGAGCATCAGACGCTTATCTTTTCTCCACCGGAACATTGCAGACTGATACGACGAGCCGTTTTTTCTATCCGGCAGTCAACTGGCTACGTGCTGATGACAAAGGGGTGTTCAAGAAGTATCCTAATCACTGGCATTTCACCGCTACATCGGAAAAGGCACAAGTATATCGTTTTGCCACTGTCATCAATACACATGCACTGAAATATCCTGCCAAAGATCCCGAAATCTTGTCCGACGGACGTATCAAAGTGGGCGGATGGCTGATCAGTGTTAACCTGAAATCCGACGGTGCTCCTTCATTCTTTATCCGCAGCACTCAAGAGAAGGTGAATATCACTTATAAAGGTGAAGCTACTGTCATCAATGAGGATGGGTACGAAACGGTAATGAGGGATACAGTGCCCGAACTGGAAATCTGATCAATGAACATGAAAGATACGAATATATGAGACACTCTACTTTTAATATGAGAACTATATGTCTGTTGGCTGCATTATCGGGCATAACCGTCTTGTCGGCACAGACTCCCGGTAAACCCCGTGTACAGACTTCGGCAGCTCCGGAGGAAACTACGGTTTACAAGCCCGGCGGGAAAAAGCAGGAAACAGCAGTTGCGACTTCTTCAGAAAAGGAGGATAAACGCCAATCCGGCAAAGAGAATGCAGGAAAGAAAGCGGCTGCCTTTGATGGTCAACGCTATCTGGCACTGAAAACGAATGTAGTATATGATGCTTGTGCTTTGCTGAACCTTGCCGTGGAAATGCAGGTGCATAAAAAGATCACGGTAGAGTTGCCGTTGACTTGCAGTTTGTGGGACTTGGGGGATAAGCACGGCGTGCGTACGGTAGCATTGCAACCTGAAGCCCGCTGGTGGATAGGAAATGAAACAGGACGGGGACACTTTGTCGGACTGCACGCCCACGTGGCATGGTTTAACGTGAAGTGGAACGATGACCGTTATCAAGATACGGATCGCCCGCTGTTGGGAGCCGGAATAAGCTACGGTTACAAACTCCCTCTTTCCAAACACTGGGGAGCGGAATTTAATCTGGGAGTGGGATATGCCAACATGAAGTATAACACCTATTATAATGTAGACAACGGAGCACAGCTGGATACGCGTGTCCGTCATTACTGGGGGATAACCCGTGTGGGAGCATCGTTGGTCTACCGCTTCTAACCTTAGATAGGAACATACATATAAATAAGATAACAATATGAGAAGAAATTTATATATACTGGCACAGTGCACTTTCTTGTTGTTCAGCACCCTGCTGGTGAATGGATGCAGCCTGCACGAAGAACCGGAAATGACTCCCGAAGGAGAATTGGGAGTGGACCCGACAGCTGTAACACTCAACCTTAATCTGGCAATGAATCTAAGTTTGGCAGAAAGAGCACCGGTGACCATCACCCGTGCGTCGGAAACCAACTATCTGCGTCGTTTCATCGTAGAAGCCTATCTGGATAGACAGGTGGCGGCACGGCAAACGGTATATGAAGAGGATTTTAACCGTGCCAGTCTGTCTGTTAGTATGAAGCTGCACACCCGTAATTACCGCATCCTGGTGTGGACCGATTATGTGAATGCGGAGACACCTGAACAGGGACTTGTTTACGATGCCAAGAATCTGGCTTTTATCCTTCCTGCCGGAAAGTATATAGGGAATAGCCGTTATAAAGATGTTCTTGCTGCTTCTGCTATGGCGGATCTGACTTCTTTCCGCAATCATTGGGGAGCTGAAACAAGTCTTGACGTTGAACTGTATCGTCCTGTAGCACGCTATGAACTGGTGGCTAAAGATGTGGCTACGTTTCTCAATAAACTGTCCACAGGCGGACTGAAAGGTGAAAGTTTTACCGCTCGTGTGAAGTACAGTGATTATTTGCCTACCGGCTACAATTTGTGGGACGATGTACCCAAGAACTCGCTCATGTACATGGAATATAAAGTGGCCTTTGAACGCCCTGCTGATGGTACGAAAGAACTGATACTGGGATTCGACTATGTATTAACCGATGCCGGAGAAACCGTTTCTATTCCTGTAGAACTCGAAATCTTGAATGAGAAGAATGAAGTGCTGGCACGTACAGCTTTCCGTATTCCTTGTGAACGGGGCAAAAACACAACGGCACGTGGTAACTTCCTGACTTCCGATGCCAATGGAGGAATAGGGATCGACCCCGATTATGACGGTGATCTGGAGGTAGATCTTGGAGAATTATAAAATAGACAAATCAATTAAAAATAGCTTAACCATAAAACAATTAAGATCATGAAAAAGAACTTATTTTATTCGCTAATGGCTTTGTTCGTAGTGCTTTTCGCATCCTGTGGACAAGAAGAAATCGTTTCGGATAACGGAACAGAAATCAATGCTCCTGTTACTATCTCTGTACAGGCTCCTGTAAATAACGTCTTTAGCCGTGCGGGTGTTACCATCCCTACCGGTTATACGATGCAATGTATCATGCAATTACTGAATGCTGATGGCAATAAGATAGGCGATCAGGTAATTAAACCGATTACGGATGGTAAGGTATCTTTCACCATTTCCGTAGATGAACAAAAAGAAGTGTCGAAGGCATTGTTTTGGGCTGAATACGTACCAGAAAGTGGTGCCGCTAATAAAGTATATAACACTGCTGATTTGAGAGCAGTAGGATATAATACTGCATCATTCGATCTGACAAATGATGCGTTGATGGCAGCCAGCGACGCTTTCTGCGGAAAATTGGAAACGATTGGTAATGCCAGTGTGACATTGAAACGCCCGTTTGCTAATGTAAGCGTAAAACCGAAAAATCCGGAAGTAGCTGCGGCAGCTAATAAACTGGAAATAAAATATAACGCTTTGAGCGGATATGATATTTTAGAGGGTAAATGTTCTGCTACAACTCCTGTGACTTATACAAATGCAGGTTTTGCTTCTGCGGATGGCAATTGGTTCGCTAATTTCTTTTTTGCTCCTTCAAATGTTGGTAAATTTACAGCAGAAATAACCATGGCATTGAGTGGGGGATATAGTAAAGAGATTAAAATACCGGCAAATACATTACCTTTGGACGCTAATATGCAGATTATGGCTAAATTTGAAATCGGCGATGGAAACTTTGACATTGAAGTAGGAGTAGACCCGGATTATGAAGCATTGGAAATGAAAGTTGGTAGCTATATCAATGCTGAAGGTAAAGTGGTACGTGATGCAGCGGATGCTGTCGGTATTGTTTTCAAAATGGAGGCTATCGGTAGTGATGTGCCGGCTAATTATCCTGTAGCACTTCAGGGCAAGACAATAGCCGGATATGCAGTAGCGATTGAAAATGTGGCGACTGGTCGTCAAACTCTTAATACTGAATTATTGACTACTTTGGCCGAAACTGTTGCAGGTATGACAAATGGCACACAAACTACGGACGTCTTATTAACAGGTCTTGGAGATGTTGCGTTTAAAACAACTTATGAGAAATGGGTGGGAGAACATGCTCCTGCTAGTGAGAATTTGAGTGCATGGTATATTCCTACATTGTCGCAATTGAGTGCATTTATGGGTACATTGTTTACAATGAAAGATGTGCCTGCTACTGGTAGTGAGGACTTCAAAAATATTCCGGAGTTTGAATTTGTCAATGGCAAAATGTTTGATAGAGAAACGATTGCTACAGTGAATTATGCTTCTAGTACTATCAATAACCAAGGTAATGTTTCTGGTGTACGTATTAATGTAGCTGATGGTGTTGTTACTAATGCACAAGAGGCGGGTATCAGTGTTAAGACAGCTCTTAATCAACAAGCTCTTTGCCGTCCAATGATTACGATTTTTAAATAGTCACTATTCGACCTTACTCAATAGAAATTCAAGGAAAGTGGGATCCCCCCATCCCGCTTTACCTTCTTCTTACATTGAAACTTTTGAAAATAGCCCTCTAATCTTATACCAAGAAAAGAAAATAATATGCACACCACATTTCGCCTATCGGTTTTTCTTTTGTTCATGGTACAGCTGTTCTGTAGCTGTACATCTGACTCGCTGCCCGAACCGGACAGTACGCAGCCAGAGACGCCTGCCGGAATTCCCGATGCCTATCAGGATAAAATACGGACGCAACCTTATCCCAAAGCAGATAATGAATTGTATCTGAATCCTGCTCCTCTTATTGTTCCTCAAGCCATGAAGACGGGCGAAAGACTGCAATTTTCCCTTTCACGTACTGAAGATTTCAGCAGTTCCGAAACGCTACTTTCCGAACCGCAGGAATGGTGTATGTATAATCTTCATCGTCGTTTGGAGGTCGGCACATGGTATTGGCGCTTTCGTTCCACCAATCTTAATGGAACTACGCCCGGTGAATGGAGTGCTATCTATCGTTTCGAAGTAAAGAATGATACACCGGAATTTGTAACACCTCCTTTTCAGACATTCTTAGCAAATGCTCCCCGTCTGCATCCTCGTATTTACTGTTTTTTAGACGACCGTATCGAAGAGGCTCGTAACCGTGTCACTTCACACCCTGAATATGCAGAACTACAAAGTCGTGCTTCACAGGCATTGAAAGCCGAATACACCGGAATGACTGATTTATATAGCCGTGCAGAAGAGCTCCGGCAACATGCCACTTATCTTTATCAGGCCTATCATTTAACCCAAAAAGAAATTTATGCCGAAAAGTTACGCCAGCTTCTCGAAGCGTTGATTGTCGCTCCCCCTGCTGATGGACAGCTTTTTGCATCCAACTTTACTGCTAGCAACATCGCATGGTGTCTTGTTGCAGCCTACGATCTGCTTTATAATAACTTGTCTGCTTCCGATCGTACTGCTGCCGAAGAACTGATGATGCGTGTGGCACGTTACTATTACAAGGTAAATTGCGGTTTTCAGGAAAACCATCTCTTTGATAATCATTTTTGGCAGCAGAATATGCGTGTCCTCTTTCAAGTGGCTTTGTCGCTTTACGACAAACCGGCTTATTCTTCCGAAGTGCTGCCCATGATGGAGTATTATTACGAATTATGGACAGCCCGCGCTCCTGCCTCCGGGTTCAATCGCGACGGTATATGGCACAATGGTACCGGTTATTTCAGTGCCAATATATTGACTTTGGCGTATATGCCGTCTCTTCTTTCATTTGTCAGTCGGTACGATTTTCTATCACATCCGTGGTATCAGAATGCCGGACGTTCGTTGGTTTATACTTGCCCGCCGGGATCGAAAAGCAACGGCTTTGGTGACAGTAGTGAAAAGGGGAGTGAACCCAACCGTTTGGTTGCTGCCTTTGCTGACTATCTGGCGTGTGAAACGGGTAATTCCTATGCCGGATGGTATGCCGGAGAATGTCGGGACCTGTTGCGTCGGGATTATGAATTGCGTCTTTACCGGATGTGCACCGATCAGGATTACAACACTGCTTTTCCTGCCGGGGCTGATAAAATGGTATGGTATAAAGACGCTGGTGAAGTAGCCATGCACAGTGCTCCGGAAGATACGGGAAAGGATCTTGCGCTCTCGTTCCGTTCCAGTACATTCGGGTCCGGCAGTCACACTACTGCCAGTCAGAATGCTTTTAACCTGTTGTATAAAGGTGTCGATGTGTATCGCAGTACGGGCTATTATCAGAATTTCAGCGATGCTCATAATCTGATGTCCTATCGCCATACGAGGGCGCATAATTCACTGTTGGTAAACGGTATCGGACAACCTTATTCTACCGAAGGTTATGGCAGTGTGATGCGTGCTATGGGCGGACAGCATATCAGTTACTGTTTGGGGGATGCTTCACATGCTTACAGAGGTATCAGCAATGACCCGATGTGGGTTGGCTACTTCAAGCAGGCAGGTATTGAGCAGACACCGGAAAATGGATTCGGTGCCACCCCGTTGACTAAATACCGCCGGCATGTGTTGATGCTTCATCCTCATACGGTGATTGTGTATGATGAACTGGAGGCTTCGGAAGCTGTCCGCTGGGAGTGGTTGTTGCATAGTCCTACGGAATTTAAGATGGATGTAACAAAGAAAACGTTGTCTACAAATAATAAAACCAAAGGATGGGTGGCAGTGACGCAACTGTTTGGAGGACATGTTTTTACGCTGTCTCAAACGGACCGTTTCGTAGTGCCGCCCGCCATCACCGGAGCGGAGTATCCTAACCAGTGGCACTTGACTGCACGGGTTGACGGTTGTTCTGCCACCCGTTTCCTGGCTATTATCCAGGTAGGAGATGAGGCTGTCCCTATTATCAACCGTGACGGTGATACCTTTAACGTAGGCGACTGGACGATTAAAGCGGTTTTGGATGCTTTCAAAGCACCCGAACTTGCAGTGAGTCATCGCACCGAACAGGCGGTATTTAGTTATGGAACAGACAATCCTGCGTTGAATGGCAATTTTTACTCTCGACAATATACGGGTTCTTCGTTGCTTTACGACGAGATAGACGGGGCTTATCAGGTGGTAGAAATGACCGACCGGAGTCCTATATCTACCCGGGTAGTAAATCAATGATAAACAATGAAATATAGTGAATATAAATAACAAACAGAATATGATGAAAAGTAGAATTATTTGCATTTTGTTGCTTCTTGTCGGTGTATCCGGCATTTATGCCCAGAGTTTGACCGTTACCGGTAAGGTGGTGGACAACGAAGGCTTGGAAGTGATTGGAGGAAATGTAACCGTGAAAGGAAAACAAAACACGGGTACCATTACTGATATCAATGGTAAATACACCATTACCGTTAGTGATCCGCAGAAAGATGTCTTGGTTTTCTCTTTTATCGGATTGGAAAATATGGAAGTACCCGTGAAAGGAAGAAAACAGATTGATGTGACCATGAAAGCTGCGTCGGTATTGTTGGATGAGGTGGTAGCTATCGGTTATGCAACAGTAAAGCGTAAAGACCTGACCGGTTCTGTGGCTTCTGTGAGAAGCGACGATTTGCTCAAAGTTCCTTCGTCTGATGTAACCCAGGCTTTAGCGGGACGTATGGCGGGTGTGCAGATTATACAAACAGACGGTCAGCCCGGTGCTACGATGTCAGTGCGTGTTCGTGGCGGTATATCAATTACGCAAAGCAACGAACCGCTTTATATTATCGACGGATTTCCGACGGAAGATGGCATGTCCAGCCTTGATCCTGCCGATATTGAAAGTATCGACGTGTTGAAAGATGCTTCGGCAACAGCCATCTACGGCGCCCGGGGAGCGAATGGCGTAGTGGTAATCACCACCAAAAGCGGTGCGAAAAGTGAAGGGAAAGCGACTCTTACTTTCGATTCTTATGTCGGTGTGCGTACGCTTGCCAAGCGGTTGGATGTATTAAGTGTAGAGGAATTTGTGTTGGCGGATTATGAAAGAACATTAGGAGATGCTACTGATCCCGAGGAAAGTATGCGGTCATGGCAGAATCGTTACGGTGGTTTTGTCGATCTTCATGAGAACTATGGCAATCGTAAAGGTATCGACTGGCTGGACCGTACGATGGGACGCACTACCGTTACGCAAAATTACCGGGTAGGCGTCAACGGTGGCAATGATAAGTTGAACTACAATATGTCTTATGGTTACTTCAAGGATGAAGGTGCGATGGTATATAGCGGCAGCGACAAACATAATATTGCGCTTAGCGTGAAAAGCGAAGTGAATAAGCGGCTCTCCGTTACAGGACGTATCAACTTCGATTATCTGAAAGTGTATGGAGCAGGTGTTGCCGGAAACGGTACGAATGAAGGCGGAAGTAATGTAGATGCAAAGTTTAATAAAATGGTTCAGATTTTGCAATACCGTCCTACCATTGGTATACGTGGCAATGACTCGGATTTGTTGGCAGGAGAAGACCCTGTATTAAGCGATGCGGACGGGAACGTGATGCAGAACCCGTTGATTGCCGCCGCTGAAGAAAAGGATAATAAGGAAACACGTACTTTGCAAGCCAATGGCGGACTGACTTTCAAAATCATCAAAGGATTGACCTTCCGCAACAATACGGGTATGCGTTATCAGCTTTACCGCCGGGAACTTTTCTATGGCGACCAATCTATAATGGGAAGACGTAACGGTATTTACGGCTCTATCAGAAATACGGAGACCGGAAGTTTTCAGACTTCTAACGTCCTGACTTATGACAAACGTTTTCAGAAGAAGCATAAAGTGGTGGTACAATTGGGACAGGAATTTGTAAAACGCTGGACTCGTGTACTCGAATCCGGTGTCAGTGGGTTGCCTACCGATGAGTTCATTTTGGGAGATATGAGTCTGGGTACTCCATCCGTTGCTTCGTCCGATGAAAACTATGATGATAATCTGCTCTCTTTCTTCGCTCGTCTCAACTATGACTTTACCGATAAGTATTTGTTTTCCGCAACTTTCCGTGCGGATGGCTCTTCTAAATTCGGTAAGAATAATAAATGGGGATATTTTCCTGCCGTATCAGCAGCAT
This sequence comes from Bacteroides sp. 1001302B_160321_D4, assembly GCF_015667765.1. Lineage (NCBI taxonomy): Bacteria > Pseudomonadati > Bacteroidota > Bacteroidia > Bacteroidales > Bacteroidaceae > Bacteroides > Bacteroides sp. 1001302B_160321_D4. Next base: position 53,591 of record NZ_JADPLO010000007.1, read on the forward strand.
GGCGTGTGGGTGAAGAGGATTTTATAAAGAAACTGAATGTTTTCTCCGACTTGAAATTCCGTATCGGATACGGTTTGGCGGGTAACAACAGAATCGGTAGTTATAACAGCCTTGCTTTGATGTCTTCCATCATCACAGCTATGGGAGATCAGCTTACTCCCGGTTATGCTTCCAAGCAGATACCGAATCCCGATCTGAAGTGGGAAGCGAACAAGACTTTTAATATGGGGGTCGATTTAGGATTTCTGAATCAACGTATTACCATTTCACCCGAATTCTATATAAATAGGAGTAGTAACTTGCTGCTCAACGCCCAGTTGCCTTATTCTTCCGGTTATCAGAGTATGTTGATTAATGCCGGAGAAACGAAGAATGTAGGTGTGGAACTGACTGTGAATACTGTGAATTTCTCTACAAAGAAGTTTAGTTGGAACACTACACTGACGCTGTCTCACAATAAAAATTCAGTGAAAGCATTGACCGGTGAGGCGGTGCAACTCTATGAAGCCAGGTTCGGCTTTAACCAAAACACTCATCGTATTGCTGTCGGAGAACCATTAGGACAGTTCTATGGTTACATCACCGAAGGGCTGTATCAGGTAGATGATTTCAATTATGATGCTTCTACGCAGACCTATACCCTGAAAGATGGGATACCTTATCATGGTGATAAAGGCCGGATTCGTCCGGGTATGTGGAAGTTTAAGAACTTGACCGGAGACGATAATGTGATTGATGAAAATGATAAAACGGTCATTGGTAACGCTCAACCGAAATTCTACGGAGGATTGAACAACTCTTTTACTTACAAAGGATTTGATTTGAGTATATTCCTGACTTTCAGCTATGGCAACGAAGTGCTGAATGCGACCAAACTGGTTACCAGTAAGGTAGGTAGCTTGAACTACAACGCATTGGATGTGATGAATAGCTCTAATCGTTGGATGACCATCAATTCGGATGGACAGAAAGTGACAGATCCCGGAGAACTGTCTGCTCTGAATGCTGGTAAAACCGTAGCTGCTTATCATGATGCTCAACAAGGAGACAATTATATTCATTCATGGGCAGTGGAGGATGCTTCCTATTTGAAACTAAGTAATGTGACTTTGGGATATACATTCCCTAAAAACCTGATTGCAAGGGTAGGATTGAAGAACTTGCGTTTGTATGCCACCGGTAATAATCTCTTGACTTGGACTAAGTATTCAGGTTTCGATCCGGAAGTCTCTACGATGAAAAGCGGTTTGACACCGGGTGTTGACTTTGGGGCATATCCGCTTAGCCGTTCTTTTATTTTTGGTCTCAACGTAGCATTTTAATTCTTTAAATACATAGTAATCATGAAAAAGATACATCTATTATATGCCGTATTCGCCCTATTGGCAACAGGATTTTCCTCTTGTGAGGATTTGCTGACGGAAGAACCTAACTCAAAATATGACCGGGACCGCTATTTCGATTCGGAAGATAAAGCGGAAATGTCAGTGATGGGAATATATAGTTCATTGTCGGACTTTAATCATTACGGTTGGTACGAAATGGCTTCTCCCGCATCGGATGATACCTATTATACGGCTCGCACACAGTCTGACAATCAGGTTCACGATATTGCACATTATCAGCTAAACTCCACGAATACGTGGATTGAAAGTATCTGGAAACTGAAATATGAGGGAATCGACCGGGCTAACCTCACCATTGACGGAATCTGTGGCATGACAGGATACGCAGAAAATACCCGTCTGAAAGCATTGGAAGCGGAAGCTCGCTTTCTGCGTGCTTTCCTCGCATTTGATTTGGTGAGATATTGGGGAGATGTGCCTTTCAAAACATCTTATTCATCATCCTACGAATCTGCTTTTGGTGAACGTGTGAACAGGGAAGTGATTTATGACGAGATTATATCCGACCTTACTTTCGCTAAAAACAATCTGGATTGGGCAACTGCTTCTTCCAGTCCCGAACGGGTGACGCAAGGGGCTGCCCGTGCATTGCTGATGCGTGTATATTTGCAACGTGCAGGATATAGCCTTCAATCGAATGGACAGTTGCAGCGTCCGGAGGACAGTAAGCGGATGGAATATTTCGATGCAGTGATAAAAGAGTGGGAGGCTTTTGAAAAGAAAGGGTACCATGATTTTTATGACGGTGGTTATGAGGCACTCTTTAAAAGCTACTCGCAGGGGGTACTGAATAATAAGGAGAGCCTTTGGGAGATTGCTTTCTATCATTCGCAAGGACGTCGTAACGGTGGAGCATGGGGGATTTATAACGGTTCGCAGGTGGCGGAACCTACCGGAGTTTCTGCATCTGAATCAAGTCAGTATATGGGACGTGCCAATGGTTTCTTTATAGTCGTTCCCGAATGGCGTAACTTCTTCGAAGCGAGCGATAAACGCCGTGATGTTGCTATTTGCACCTATCGTTATACTTGGAATGGTACTAAAAAAGAGCATGTAAAAGAAGAAAGAAGCGCAGGAAGCTGGTATGTGGGAAAATGGCGTCGGGAATGGATGCCGAAAGAGTCATGGAACAAGAATATCAATTATGCGGATGTGAACTATTGCCCTTTGCGTTATGCTGATGTGGTATTGATGGCTGCCGAAGCGTATAATGAAACAGGAACAGATAGACAAAAAGCATGGGATTTGTTGAATAGCGTACGTACACGTGCTGAAGCAACTTCTATTACAGAAGCGAATTATGATGAAATGATGAGCGCACGGAAAAAGACACATAACCTGACTTTCATTGACGACTCTGCACCAGAAGGAAAGTTCCGTACGGCTCTCTACTGGGAACGTGGCTTTGAACTGGCTTTTGAAGGACAACGCAAATATGATCTGATACGTTGGGGAGTGTTGGGAAAGGCTCTGAAACTGTTTGGTGAGATCAGTTCCGTCAATCAGAAAGAGAACAAACCATATCCGGCTTACCGGAATTTTACGGAGGGTAAACATGAACTTTTCCCTATCCCTCTGAAAGAGATACAAAGTAATCCGAAACTCAATGGAATGAATAATAACGGGTATTGAGAAGACTCTCAATAGAATAGGCGACTGGAAAAATATACAAAAATAGTTTGCCAATTCAAAGAAAAGCCGTACTTTTGCAAGCCGATTATTATCACAAAATGATAAGAGATTAATTCATAGCAAGTTAGTATTCCTTTGTCCGGGGAAGACTAATGAGTGGTGAAGAAAATTTTTAGTAGTAACATTTAAAAAACAAAATTAGAGTGGATACTTTAAGTTACAAGACCATTTCTGCAAACAAAGCGACTGTAACCAAAGAATGGGTTATCGTTGACGCTACAGACCAAACATTAGGCCGTCTGGGAGCAAAAGTTGCAAAATTGCTGAGAGGAAAGTACAAACCAAACTTTACTCCTCACGTAGACTGCGGTGATAACGTTATCATCATCAATGCAGACAAAGTAAAACTGACTGGTAACAAATGGAATGACAGAGTTTATTTGTCATATACAGGTTATCCTGGTGGTCAGAGAGAAATGACTCCTGCCCGTTTGATCACAAAACCGAACGGTGAAGAGAGATTACTGAAAAAAGTAGTGAAGGGCATGCTTCCTAAGAATATCCTGGGAGCTAAATTGCTGAATAACTTGTATGTTTACGCTGGTAGCGAACACAAACAGGCTGCTCAGAACCCGAAAAAGATTGATATTAATTCATATAAATAAGATATAATGGAAGTAGTAAATGCATTAGGCAGACGTAAACGTGCTATTGCACGCATATTCGTAAGCGAAGGTACAGGAAAGATTACTATTAACAAGAGAGACCTTGCAGAGTACTTTCCATCAACTATTCTTCAGTATGTTGTAAAACAACCATTGAACAAGCTGGGTGCTGCTGAGAAGTATGACATCAAGGTGAACTTGTGTGGTGGTGGTTTCACTGGTCAGTCTCAGGCATTGCGTTTGGCAATCGCTCGTGCACTGGTTAAGATGAACGCTGAAGATAAAGCCGCTCTTCGTGCAGAAGGCTTCATGACTCGTGACCCTCGTTCTGTTGAACGTAAGAAACCGGGACAGCCGAAAGCTCGTAGAAGATTCCAGTTCAGCAAGCGTTAATGTGCTGCCTGATAGAGGAATATGTTTAGTATCTAAACTACTGGGACTCTGCTCATAGACTACCCAGCGGTTGGTTTAGAAAAAACAAAAAAGAAAGTAAACGATTTAAAGAAAAAACAAGATGTCAAGAACAAATTTTGATACATTATTGGAGGCTGGTTGCCACTTCGGACACCTTAAGAGAAAGTGGAACCCTGCAATGGCTCCTTATATTTTCATGGAACGCAATGGTATTCATATCATTGACCTCCACAAAACAGTTGCAAAAGTAGACGAAGCTGCTGAAGCTTTGAAACAGATTGCCAAATCTGGCAAGAAAGTTCTTTTTGTTGCTACTAAAAAACAAGCTAAACAAGTTGTAGCTGAGAAAGCTCAATCTGTTAATATGCCTTATGTAATCGAACGCTGGCCGGGTGGTATGTTGACTAACTTCCCGACTATCCGTAAGGCTGTGAAGAAAATGGCTACTATCGATAAATTGACTAACGATGGTACTTACTCTAACCTTTCTAAGAGAGAAGTTCTTCAGATTTCTCGTCAACGTGCAAAATTGGACAAGACTTTGGGATCTATCGCTGACCTGACTCGTCTGCCGTCTGCATTGTTCGTTATCGACGTAATGAAAGAAAACATCGCAGTTCGCGAAGCTAACCGTCTGGGTATCCCTGTATTTGGTATCGTTGATACTAACTCTGATCCTTCAAACGTAGATTTCGTAATTCCTGCTAATGATGACGCTACTAAATCAGTAGAAGTTATCTTGGATGCTTGCTGCGCTGCAATGATCGAAGGTTTGGAAGAAAGAAAAGCTGAAAAGATCGATATGGAAGCTGCTGGTGAAGCTCCTGCTAACAAAGGCAAGAAGAAATCAGTGAAAGCTAGACTCGACAAGTCTGACGAAGAAGCTATCAACGCAGCTAAAGCTGCTGCTTTCATCAAGGAAGACGAAGAGGCTTAATATATAAAATGTGCCAATTTGCTAATGTGCAAGAGTATATTTATACGCTTGTATCTTGATTGGCAGATTGGCACATTTTTTGTTTCGAAAATTATTATTCATTTAAATAAAGGAAATTATTATGGCTGTAAGTATGGCTGATATTACCAAGCTGCGCAAAATGACCGGAGCTGGTATGATGGATTGCAAAAACGCGTTGACTGAAGCTGAAGGCGATTTCGACAAGGCAATGGAAATTATCCGTAAGAAAGGACAAGCTGTTGCTGCTAAGCGTTCGGAACGTGAAGCTTCTGAAGGTTGCGTTTTGGCTAAAACTACCGGTGACCGTGCTGTTATCGTTGCTTTGAAGTGTGAAACTGACTTTGTGGCTCAGAATGCTGATTTCGTGAAACTGACTCAGGATATTCTTGATCTTGCTGTGGCTAATAAATGCGCTACTTTGGACGAAGTAAAAGCATTGCCGATGGGTAACGGTACTGTACAGGATGCAGTGACTGACCGTAGCGGTATCACAGGTGAGAAGATGGAACTGGATGGTTACATGACTGTAGAAGGTGTATGCACTGCTGTTTATAATCACATGAACAGAAATGGTCTTTGCACGATTGTTGCTTTCAACAAGGAAGTGAACGAGCAGTTGGCTAAGCAAATAGCTATGCAGATTGCTGCCATGAACCCGATTGCTATTGATGAAGATGGCGTTTCTGAAGAAGTAAAACAGAAAGAAATTGAAGTTGCTATTGAGAAGACAAAAGCAGAACAGGTACAGAAAGCTGTAGAAGCTGCTCTGAAGAAAGCTAACATCAACCCGGCTCATGTGGACAGCGAAGAACACATGGATAGCAACATGGCTAAAGGATGGATTACAGCTGAAGATGTAGCTAAAGCAAAAGAAATCATTGCTACTGTTTCTGCAGAGAAGGCTGCACACCTGCCTGAACAAATGATTCAGAACATCGCGAAAGGTCGTCTGGGCAAGTTCTTGAAAGAAGTTTGCTTATTGAACCAGGAAGATATCATGGACGGTAAGAAAACTGTAAGAGAAGTGTTGGCTGCTGCTGACCCTGAACTGAAGATTGTTGATTTCAAGCGTTTCACTTTGAAAGCTGAATAATCAATCAGATTCAAATTCTATGATGTGTCCTTAAAAACGGAACACGTTAACTTAATAGAGGTATTCATTAAGACTCTCTATTTGAAGATACAAGAAAGGCAACTAATTCATAACGAGTTAGTTGCCTTTTCTTTTGATTTGATCTTATCATTCCTTTCCTCAAGAAACTGCCATGTATAACATGAGGCACATTCTTGGGGAGGATTATTTCAATGCTTTGTCTATTTCCTTCATCAGCTTGTCCATTTCCTCTTTTTTATAACCGACAGTGGCGGATATCACTTTCCCGTCTTTGTTGATTAAGTAACTTCTGGGAATGTATTGACTGGCAAACTTACCTGTGACTTCCCGTTTCGGGTCCGGGTAGAGAGGAAATGTAAACCCTTTACGCTTGTTGTATTCCGTTAATTGATCGTCGGTATGTTCGCGCCCGATTACTAACATGCAGAAATCTTTGTTGTCCTTATATTTAGGCCAGAGTGTTTTTTGAACTTCAGCCAGTTCGCTTTGGCAAGGACCACACCAAGTAGCGAAAATATTGATTAATACAACTTTCCCTTTCAAGTCCTCGGAGTTTACAGTACCGTTCACTGTTGAATGAAGGGTGAAAGCAGGCATACTATCGCCTACCTTGACGATATCAGCATTGTTGTCTTGTGCAAATGACAACAGTGAGAATAACGCTGCTGCACAGAATAATGTTACTTTTCTCATATCTTTAAAATTTCTAGTTACAAAATGCTATTTAGTTTAACCTCCTATACCTTTTGTTTTAGAGTATCCTTCTTTAATGAGCAGCTCTATGATTTTGGTTTTGAAATCTCCTTGTACCATAATCTCTCCGTCTTTAGCCGATCCGCCTACTCCGCATTTGCTTTTCAGTAGCTTACCCAGCTCTTTCAAGTCGTTTTCTGTACCTATAAATCCGGTAATTAATGTGACCACTTTACCGCCCCGGTTCTTTTTGTCAATGGAAACTCGCAGGCTTTGTTTGTTTTTGTCGAGAGTAACTTGCTCTTCATCGTTATCCATTTCATAGCCGAAGTCCGGATTCGTGGAATACACTACGTTTAATCTATCTTTCCAATCATTATTTTTCATACTCGTCATTTTTAATCCTTTTCAAAAGTATTAAACTTATGGAAAAGAGCAAAATTTGAACCTCTTTTCATTGTTTTGTTTAATCTCTATTAAGGTTTTCTGTTATAGGGTTGTCAGTCTCAAAAAAGATTGTACTTTTGCAAAATACCAAATTTAGTAAGAAGTATGAGCACATCTATACGAAAAGAGGCGGATAAAGTGCCGGAGCCTACCTTGCGCAGACTTCCCTGGTATCTGTCCAACATAAAACTAATGAAAGAAAAAGGAGAACAGTACGTCTCTTCTACACAAATCTCTAAGGAAATAAATATTGATGCTTCTCAAATCGCCAAGGATTTATCCTACGTCAATATCTCCGGGCGCACGAGAGTAGGGTATAACATTGATGCGCTGATTGAAGTGTTGGAGAGTTTTCTTGGATTTACCAATATGCACAAAGCCTTCTTGTTTGGTGTAGGTAGCCTGGGGGCTGCTTTGCTTCGGGATTCAGGTTTGCATCATTTCGGGCTGGAGATTGTGGCAGCTTTTGATGTGAATCCGGAATTGGTGGGAAAAGACCTGAATGGTATTCCTATTTTTCACTCTGATGATTTTGAGGCAAAGATGAAAGAATACGATGTAAATATCGGTGTGTTGACCGTGCCTATTAATATTGCTCAGGAAATTACAGATAAGATGGTAGACGGAGGTATAAAAGCCGTATGGAACTTTACTCCTTTCCGAATCCGTGTACCCGAGAATATTGTGGTGCAGAATACGTCTTTATATGCTCATTTGGCTGTTATGTTTAACCGATTGAATTTTAACGAGAAATAATGAAGATTATTGCAGTAGGCATGAACTACGCCCAGCATAACAAAGAACTGGGACATACACAAGTAAATACGGAGCCGGTGATTTTTATGAAGCCTGATTCTGCTATTCTGAAAGATGGCAAACCGTTTTTCATCCCCGACTTTTCCAACGAGATACATTATGAAACGGAATTGGTAGTCCGTATCAACCGATTGGGGAAAAATATCGCTTCCCGTTTCGCTAACCGCTATTATGATGCTGTGACAGTCGGTATCGACTTTACAGCCCGTGACCTTCAACGAAAGTTCCGTGAGCAGGGGAACCCCTGGGAGCTTTGTAAAGGTTTTGATTCATCGGCTGCTATTGGGACTTTTGTTCCGGTAGAGCATTATAAAGATATTCAAAATCTGAACTTCAATCTGTTGATCGACGGTAAAGAAGTACAGCGTGGCTGTACAGCAGATATGCTTTTCAAGATAGATGATATTATCGCTTATGTCAGTCAGTTTGTAACGTTGAAAATCGGTGATCTACTCTTTACGGGGACTCCTGTCGGTGTAGGTCCTGTTAGTATCGGACAGCGTTTGCAAGGTTATCTGGAAGAGGAAAAACTGCTGGATTTCTATATCCGTTGATCTTTTTTATTCATTAGTACTCATTTGTTATACAAAATATGAAGATAAGAGTAGGCTTTGGCTTCGACGTACATCAGCTGGTCGAAGGGCGTGAATTGTGGCTGGGTGGTATTCTTTTGGAACATACAAAAGGATTGTTGGGACATTCGGATGCTGATGTATTGTTGCATGCGGTTTGCGATGCTTTGTTAGGGGCGGCGAATATGCGTGATATCGGCTATCACTTTCCCGATACGGCTGGAGAATTTAAAAACATAGATAGCAAAATTCTGCTGAAGAAAACAGTGGAATTGATTGCTACCAAAGGATATAAAGTGGGGAATATCGATGCAACCATTTGTGCCGAACGCCCGAAGTTAAAGGCACATATTCCTTTGATGCAAGAGACGATGGCAACTGTCATGGGAATTGATGCGGATGATATTTCCATTAAGGCGACTACTACCGAGAAACTCGGTTTTACGGGTCGTGAAGAAGGTATATCAGCCTATGCTACCGTATTGATAGAGAAGATTTCTTAACCCCTAAAACAAATAAATATGATTCGGCTCTTAAAAATTTACTTAACACTTGCTTTTTTGTTGGTAACGACTTTTTGTATGGCTCAAAAGGGTGAACTGAAATTTAGTAAAGATGGTAAATTCAAAATTGTGCAATTTACCGATGTGCATTTTAAATACGGCAACCGGGCTTCTGATATCGCTTTGGAACGCATAAATCAGGTGCTTGATGATGAACGCCCGGATTTGGTGATTTTTACCGGCGATGTTGTTTATTCTGCTCCGGCAGATTCCGGAATGTTGCAGGTATTGGAACCGGTAGTTAAACGCAAATTGCCTTTCGTGGTCACTTTTGGTAATCATGACAATGAACAGGGAATGACACGGGAACAGTTATATGATATTATCCGTAAAGTTCCCGGCAATTTATTGCCAGACCGGGGAACAGTCTTATCGCCGGACTATGTATTAACCGTGAAATCGTCTTCTAATGTAAAGAAGGATGCAGCTTTGCTTTATTGCATGGATTCTCATTCCTATTCTCCTTTGAAAGATGTGAAGGGATATGCATGGCTTACATTCGATCAGATAAATTGGTATCGCCAGCAGAGTGCAGCTTATAAAGCGCAAAATGGTGGACAGCCTTTGCCGGCTCTTGCCTTTTTCCATATTCCTCTTCCTGAATACAATGAAGCTGCCCGTACCGAAAACGCGATTCTTCGCGGAACTCGTATGGAGGAAGCTTGTGCACCTAAATTGAATACGGGAATGTTTGCGGCAATGAAAGAAGCGGGTGATGTGATGGGTATGTTTGTAGGACACGATCATGATAATGATTATGCAGTGATGTGGAAAGGTATTCTTCTGGCTTATGGACGCTTCACCGGTGGAAATACGGAATATAATCATTTGCCTAACGGGGCCCGTATTATTGTATTAGATGAGGGTGCTCGTACATTTACGTCCTGGATTCGTCAGAAAGACGGAGTGGTGGATAAAATTTCCTATCCGGCAAGTTTTGTCAAGGACGATTGGACTAAACGTTGAGGCTTGCGAACTTCACATGGCTAAGGCGCGTGTACTTTGAACCATAGCTTTCGTATTGGCGTGATACTTTCGCCGATGCAATGTAGATAATATCTCCCAGTCGGTATTCATGTTCTATCCCTGATAGAGTGCATGAAACCGCACTGGGATTTTTTGATGGAATACTTATAATAACCAGGTTTCCACTGGCATCGGTTAAAGTCAGTATCTGCTTGACAAAAAACTGTGGGGTAGTGCCGTTCACTCTTGTTTTGTATGGATCGTCTTCCAGTCGTACGCGTGTGACTTTTAATTTTAAGTCAGTCAGTTTTTCCCCTAATTCTCCCAAATAGCGGCTTGATGAACGTTTCTCTCTCGACTTTCTGATCATGATATCCAAATGTATGGAATGATAAGCCTGTGCTATTTGGACGAAGCGTTCCTGTTTAGGTATTTTTGGGGTGAACTTGTAAGCTACCCAACTTAAATAGGCAGGATCTATCTTCAAAATTTCATGAAGAAAATGTCCCCGGTATTTTCCGAAAAAGATAAGGTCGTCACCGTTACTCTGCATTCTTTTCTCATTGTAATCCATGAGAATAAGGCAACGCCTTGAATAGTAAAACATTGTACTGGCCATTCGGAGGGATTCGTTAATGTCCGGTGACAGGTCATGTATATAAAGAATAGATTGCTTTTCGGGCAGGGGAGAGTACAGCCAAAGGGAATAGTTTGGTTTCCCCGGTCGGGGCAACACCACCAAGTAGACTCCTGCCTCTTTAAAAGAGGCTCTGCCTCGGTTGTACTCATTCAATTTGGCATACAATAAGGCTTCTTCGTTTTCGGAAATGCCCGGTAATCTAGGGTTAGCCATAATTGTTCTCGCTTTTGGTATATTTCAAATATAAGGATTTTCTTTCAGAAAAGCAACTTTTCTCTTTGAAATCTCGTACATTTGTAACCATGTAAATTTTCAAAATTCGAATGGAAGAACGAAACAAGAGAGTATTGGTAGGTATGAGTGGTGGCATAGACAGCACCGCTACCTGCTTGATGCTGCAAGAACAAGGATATGAGATTGTAGGAGTTACCATGCGTGTGTGGGGAGATGAACCGCAGGACGCCAGGGAGTTAGCAGAACGGATGGGGATTGAACATTATGTGGCAGATGAGCGTATTCCTTTTAAAGAGACCATCGTAAAAAACTTCATAGACGAATATAAGCAGGGGCGTACACCGAATCCGTGTGTGATGTGCAATCCGTTGTTTAAGTTCCGTGTTCTGACGGAGTGGGCGGATAAGTTGAATTGTGCATGGGTAGCTACCGGACATTATTCGCGATTGGAAGAGAAAAACGGAAACATTTATATAGTAGCCGGAGACGATGATAAGAAAGACCAGTCGTATTTTCTCTGGAGATTGGGGCAGGATGTGCTGAAACGTTGCATTTTCCCGTTGGGAGATTATACGAAGGTAAAGGTCCGTGAGTATCTTGCGGAGAAAGGGTATGAGGCAAAGTCGAAAGAAGGAGAAAGTATGGAAGTCTGCTTTATTAAAGGAGATTATCGTGATTTTCTTCGTGAGCAGTGTCCCGAACTGGATAGTGAAATCGGACCGGGATGGTTTGTCAACTCTGAAGGAGTAAAACTGGGGAAACATAAAGGAGCACCTTATTATACGATTGGCCAACGAAAAGGACTGGAGATCGCTTTAGGAAAGCCTGCTTATGTGTTGAAAATTAATCCGCAGAAAAATACAGTGATGCTTGGAGATGCCGACCAATTGGAAACTGAATACATGTTGGCGGAGCAGGATAAGATTGTGGATGAACGGGAACTGTTCGGGTGTGAGGATCTGACAGTGCGGATTCGTTATCGCAGTCGTCCGATTCCCTGTCGGGTGAAAAGACTGGAAGACGGACGTTTGTTGGTCCGTTTCCTCGAAACGGCTTCAGCCATTGCTCCCGGACAATCTGCTGTGTTTTATGATGGAAGACGGGTGCTGGGAGGAGCTTTTATCGCTTCCCAAAGAGGAATCGGGCTGGTGATTATAGAAAATGAAGAATTATGATTGATTAAAATAGAAAGATAACTTATGAAGAAGTTTATAGTATTGATTCTCGCTCTAAATATGTATCTGGGGGTATCTGCCCAATTTACTCCGGGAGATACCTTAAAATACCGGATTAGTCTGAAAGACAAAGCGGCTACGGACTATTCTTTGCAGAAACCGGAAAAGTATTTGTCTAAGAAATCTATTGAGCGGAGAAAAAAACAGGGATTGCCCATTGATTCTACCGATTTACCGGTTTGCAGGACGTATGTAGATGCCATACGAAAAACTGGTGTTCATGTACTTGTGACCGGGAAATGGGATAATTTCGTTACTGTTTCTTGTAATGACAGTACTTTAATCAGCGAAATAGCTCAACTGCCTTTTGTACGTTCTACAGAAAGGGTGTGGAAAGGTATCACGCAAAGAGCATTTCAAAGAGACTCATTGATAAATAAACCGTTGCGCACCGATAGCCTTTACGGTCCTGCAATCACGCAAGCGGCTATGAGCCGCGTCGATCTCCTGCATGATGCCGGCTTTAAGGGACAGGGAATGACTATTGCCGTGATTGATGCCGGCTTCCATAATGTGGATAAGATTGATGCCATGAAAAATATCCGTATCCTCGGTGTGCGTGACTTTGTGAATCCGGAGGCAGATATTTATGCAGAAAGCAGTCATGGAATGTCTGTATTGTCCTGTATGGCTATGAACCAGCCGCATGTGATGATTGGCACTGCTCCTGAAGCTTCTTATTGGTTGCTGCGTAGTGAAGACGAATATTCGGAAAATTTGGTAGAGCAGGATTATTGGGCGGCAGCTATCGAGTTTGCCGATAGTGTAGGAGTGGATTTAGTGAATACATCGCTTGGTTACTACTCATTTGACGATCCTGCGAAGAATTATAGATACCGTGACTTGAATGGTCATTATGCATTGATGTCCCGGGAAGCAGCGAAAGCTGCCGATAAAGGAATGGTAGTTGTGTGCAGTGCCGGAAATTCGGGTGCAGGTTCGTGGAAGAAGATTACTCCTCCGGGAGATGCGGAGAATATCATAACTGTAGGAGCTGTAACAAAAAGAGGAGAACTGGCGCCGTTTTCTTCTGTAGGAAATACGGCTGACGGACGTGTGAAGCCGGACGTAGTGGCTGTCGGTTTAAATTCGGATGTGATGGGAACGGATGGAAATCTTCGTCGCGCCAATGGAACCTCTTTTGCTTCTCCGATTATGTGCGGTATGGTAGCTTGTTTGTGGCAGGCTTGTCCGAAGCTGACGGCAAAGCAGATTATTGATTTGGTGCGTCAGTCTGGTGACAGAGCTGATTTCCCGGATAATATATATGGATATGGTATTCCCGATTTGTGGAAAGCATATCAATCAACTCAACGTTAACTGTTCTTTTTTATGGATTCTCTTTCCCTTTTAGAACTGAATTCACTTGTCCGCCGTAGTCTGGAGCAATGCCTGCCCGATGAATATTGGATACAGGCAGAGTTGAGCGATGTCCGTTCCAATACGACGGGGCATTGTTATCTGGAATTTGTGCAGAAAGATCCTCGTAGTAATAATCTCGTAGCCAAAGCACGGGGGATGATTTGGAATAATATCTACCGCTTGCTGAAACCCTATTTTGAGGAAAGCACCGGACAACTATTTACCTCCGGTATTAAAGTGCTGGTGAAAGTAACTGTTCAGTTTCATGAGTTATACGGTTACAGTCTGACGGTGCTTGATATTGATCCAGCTTACACGTTGGGAGATATGGCTCGCCGTCGTCGGGAAATATTATTGCAGTTGGAAGAGGAGGGAGTCTTGACGTTGAATAAAGAACTTGAAATGCCAGTTCTTCCCCAACGTGTTGCTGTCATTTCTTCGGCTACCGCAGCCGGATATGGAGATTTCTGCCATCAGTTACAGCACAATCCGGGCGGATTCTATTTTTATACAGAACTTTTTCCGGCTTTAATGCAAGGCAATCAAGTTGAAGAGTCTGTATTGGCGGCTTTAGACCGTATCAATGCCCGCATCAATGAATTTGACGTAGTGGTCATTATTCGTGGCGGTGGGGCTACTTCTGATTTATCCGGTTTTGATACTTATCTACTAGCAGCTGCATGTGCGCAATTTCCATTACCTATCATTACCGGTATTGGTCATGAACGCGATGATACAGTGCTTGACTCTGTGGCTCATACCCGGGTAAAGACTCCTACGGCTGCTGCCGAGCTTCTGATTCATCAGGTAACGGAAGTAGCAGAGCATCTGGAAGAATTATCTGTACGTCTTCAACAGGGAGCTTATATGCTTCTTGAGCAGGAACAACGAAGGTTGGAGGCGCTCCAAATCCGTATTCCCAATCTTGTTCACCGCAAACTTGCGGATGCTCGTTTTTCTTTGCTGGCAGCAAAGAAGGATTTGTCACAAGTGGCGAAAGCATTGTTGGCCCGTCAGTCTCACCGGTTGGAACTTTTGCAACAGCGGATAGCAGACGCCTCTCCGGATAAACTCTTGAGCCGGGGATACAGTATTACAATCAAAGACGGGAAAGCGGTGACGGATGCATCTTCGCTGAAACCGGGAGATCGCTTGACAACCCGGTTGCTGAAAGGAGAAGTGCAATCTGTGGTGGAAAAGTAACTATCCGTCGACTGTTTATTTGTAAGAACATTCATCATTAACCATTAAATATCAATCATCGTGGCAGCAAAAAAAGAAACATATTCCCAAGCAATGGAACGTCTCGAAAAGATCGTTCGCCAGATAGATAATAACGAACTGGATATCGACATTTTGAGTGAGAAAATAAAAGAAGCCAATGAGATTATTGCTTTTTGCAAGGATAAACTGACAAAAGCCGACCGGGAAGTCGAAAAATTATTGCAAGAAAAGAGGCTATCTGAAGAATAAAAGTTATTTTTGCGTTTCAATGCAATAGAAAATAAACTAATACATAACAATATGAAAGAAATAGACTGGGCGAATCTGTCATTCGGATACATGAAGACAGATTACAATGTGAGAATTAACTTCCGTAATGGTGCATGGGGGGAATTAGAGGTTAGTAGTGATGAACACCTTAATTTGCACATGGCGGCAACCTGTTTACACTATGGTCAGGAAGCCTTTGAAGGGTTGAAAGCATTCCGTGGAAAGGATGGTAAAGTACGTATTTTCCGTTTGGAAGAAAACGCAGCCCGTCTGCAATCTACTTGCCAGGGAATTCTGATGGCAGAACTTCCGACAGAACGGTTTAAAGAAGCAATTTTGAAAGTCGTAAAACTGAATGAACGTTTTATCCCTCCTTATGAAACCGGTGCTTCTCTTTACATTCGTCCGCTGTTGATCGGAACAAGTGCCCAAGTAGGTGTACATCCTGCTGAAGAGTATATGTTTGTTGTGTTCGTAACTCCGGTAGGTCCATATTTCAAAGGTGGTTTCTCTACCAATCCGTACGTTATCATTCGTGAGTTCGATCGTGCCGCTCCTCATGGAACAGGTATTTATAAAGTAGGTGGCAACTATGCAGCCAGTCTTCGTGCTAACAAGAAAGCACACGATCTGGGGTATTCCTGCGAGTTCTATCTTGATGCGAAAGAAAAGAAATATATTGATGAATGTGGTGCTGCCAATTTCTTCGGTATTAAAGATAATACTTATATCACTCCGAAATCAACTTCTATTCTGCCTTCTATTACCAATAAAAGTTTGATGCAGTTGGCAGAAGACATGGGTATCAAGGTGGAACGCCGTCCGATACCGGAAGAAGAACTGGAAACATTTGAAGAAGCAGGTGCTTGTGGTACTGCCGCAGTAATCAGCCCGATTCAGCGTATCGATGATTTGGAAAACGGAAAATCATACGTTATCTCTAAAGACGGTAAGCCGGGACCTATCTGTACAAAATTGTACAATAAGCTGCGTGGAATTCAGTATGGCGACGAGCCGGATACACATGGCTGGGTGACGATTGTAGAATAACGATATATTATGAAATAACACATTTATCAATTAATATTATTCACTATGTTAAAACTAAACTCAGAACTGCGTGCTCAGGCGCGTGAGGCACTTCAAGGAAATTGGGTGATGGCGGCTGTAGCTGCCTTGATTTATTCGGCTATTGTCAGTGCAACAAGTTATTTACCTTTGGTAGGAACATTGCTTGTAGGATTGCCGGTGGCATACGGATTCACGATTCTCATGTTTAGCGTGATAAAAGGAGCAAAAGACATTGACTTGGGAATCTTGTTTGAAGGATTCAAAGACTACAGCCGAATCATGGGAACCGTAGTTTTAGTGTTTATTTATACTTTCTTGTGGTCGTTGCTACTAATTATTCCGGGCATCATTAAACACTATTCGTATGCGATGACACCGTATATTCTGAAGGAAGAACCCGAAATGAAAAACAATGCAGCTATCGAAAAGAGCATGGTTATGATGGATGGCAATAAGATGAAGTTGTTCATGCTTGATTTGAGTTTCATCGGTTGGGCTATCCTTTGCCTCTTTACTTTCGGTATCGGATTTTTCTTCTTGCAACCTTATATGCAGGCTTCTCATGCTGCTTTCTATGAAGATTTGAAAGCACAACAAGGTGGAAATGTAGAAGTAAACGTTGAGGTGAATGTTGAGATTTAATAACACGAATCATTCAATATTATAGAAGAATGGAGCATAGAGAAATCTGTGCTCCATTTCTTTTTGTCGGTTGCGTCAAAATCAGTACCTTTGCGACCTAATCAGGATTGATATGGGAAAGAATAAATTAGAAAAGTTTGCCGATATGGCGAGTTATCCACACGTGTTCGAATATCCTTATTCGGCAGTAGATAACGTGCCTTTTGACATGAAGGGGAAATGGCATGAGGAGTTTTTTAAAAACGATCATCCGATTGTGCTCGAACTAGGCTGCGGACGTGGTGAGTACACCGTCGGCTTGGGTAAAATGTTTCCCGAAAAGAACTTTATAGCAGTTGATATAAAAGGTGCCCGTATGTGGACGGGAGCAACGGAATCATTACAGGCCGGAATGAAGAATGTCGCTTTTCTGCGTACCAATATTGAAATCATTGAACGTTTTTTTGCCGAAGGCGAAGTAAGTGAAATATGGCTTACCTTCTCTGACCCGCAAATGAAGAAAGCAACCAAGCGATTGACTTCTACCTATTTTATGGAACGGTACCGTAAATTCTTGCAGCCGAATGGTATTATCCACCTGAAAACGGACAGCAACTTCATGTTTACCTATACAAAATACATGATTGAAGCAAACCGTCTTCCCGTTGAGTTTATGACCGAAGATTTATATCATTCCGATTTGGTAGATGATATTCTCGGTATCAAGACTTATTATGAACAACAATGGCTCGATCGTGGTTTAGCTATTAAGTATATCAAATTCCGGCTTCCGCAGGAAGGTCAATTGCAAGAACCGGATGTAGAAATAGAGCTCGATCCTTATCGTAGCTACAATCGTAGCAAACGTAGCGGATTAAGTACAAGTAAATAGTTTTGTGCAGTAACAATCGCCCTTAAAGTGAACTGACACTTAATCGAATGGTGATTTTAAATTGTAAATAGTAAATCGTCAAATAGTAAATAAAATGACTCTCTATCCTAAATTGATATTAGATGCATTGGCAACGGTGCGTTATCCCGGTACGGGAAAGAATCTGGTGGAAGCGGAGATGGTTGCCGATAATCTCCGTATTGATGGCATGACTGTCAGCTTCTCATTGATCTTTGAGAAACCGACTGATCCGTTTATGAAATCAATGTTGAAGGCTGCGGAAACAGCTATCCATACGTATGTCTCTCCTGATGTGCAGGTAACGATCACAGCGGAAAGTAAACAAGCTGCCCGTCCGGAAGTTGGCAAGCTCCTTCCGCAAGTGAAGAATATAGTCGGCATATCTTCCGGTAAAGGTGGAGTAGGCAAGTCTACGGTGTCTGCGAATCTGGCTGTTGCTTTGGCTAAATTAGGTTATAAAGTAGGTTTGCTTGATGCTGATATTTTTGGTCCTTCTATGCCGAAGATGTTTCAGGTGGAAGATGCACGCCCTTATGCTGAACGTATCGACGGTCGTGACATGATTATTCCGGTAGAAAAATATGGAGTGAAATTATTATCTATCGGCTTCTTTGTCGATCCGGATCAGGCAACTTTGTGGCGTGGTGGAATGGCTAGTAATGCGTTGAAACAGTTGATTGCTGATGCAGCTTGGGGAGAGTTGGATTATTTTCTGATAGACCTTCCTCCCGGAACCAGTGATATTCATTTGACAGTTGTTCAAACGCTGGCCATGACAGGGGCGATTGTTGTCAGCACTCCGCAGGCAGTGGCTTTGGCAGATGCCCGTAAGGGAATCAATATGTTTACCAATGATAAGGTAAATGTACCTATCCTTGGTTTGGTTGAAAATATGGCTTGGTTTACTCCTGCCGAACTTCCCGAAAATAAATACTATATCTTCGGAAAAGAAGGCGCAAAGAAACTGGCTGAAGAGATGAATGTTCCTTTGTTGGGACAGATACCTATCGTACAAAGCATTTGCGAAGGGGGAGATAATGGTACACCTGTTGCGTTGGATGAAGATTCCGTAACCGGACGTGCTTTCTTATCCCTGGCTGCCAGTGTCGTTCGCCAAGTAGATCGACGGAATGTAGAGATGGCGCCGACTCAAATCGTGGAAATGCATAAATAAGTGGAATCTGGAGTTGGATAGCTTTGCAGTAAGTTATCCATAGGATATAAAACGAGCCTCTGTAGTCTTTTCAAAGACTATGGAGGCTCGTTTATTTATTGATTTTTAGGATTACGTATTCTTGCAAAATAATCTTATATTATAATCCGCGTAATCCGTGCCTAAATATATTATATAAACTAATTATGATGACATACTTATATAGCAATTGTTGTTGGCGGATTTTCCTCTACAAGATAGTGACGCTATCCGATAGAAATAGTGACGGTATCATTATCATATACCGTCACTATCCTAAGCATATACCGTCACTATCTTTTTAACGTTCGAATTACTTATTCAAAGCTTTCATAAGCTCTTTTTTCATGGTGTCTACTCCGGGAAATCCAGTTTGCTTGAAAGTAATATTACCCTCCGGATCAACAACAAAATAAGTGGGAACTCCCCGGATATTGAAGCTGGACATCAGAAAACTCCATTGTTCATTTGTCACACGGAAATGCTCACCATGAATGTCGGTAATCATATTTTCCCAAGTGCCTTTGGGTGAAGTTTCGCCTGTGATGTAGAGGTAGATAATATCCTTGTCTTTTAATTCCTCTTTCATTGGAGTAATGGCTTTATTGGCTGTGCGACAAGGGCCACACCAAGTTGCCCAAAAATCGACTAACAACGTGTGTCCGCGGAATTTAGAGATAATGGATGGGAATAAATCCTCATTGGAGACTTGTCCCGTCTCGTTTACAGTGAAGCCTGTCTTTCTTTTGTTTAATTCAATTTTCTTTATTATTTCTTTGTTCGTTTGAGTAAGCATCTCTGCGTATGCCGGGGAAGAAAAAGTTTTTAGTTCGGCATTCTGCTCTGCTGTTAACGGGGTAAAATCCTTTATGGATTGATACAGCTTATTAAATTTAATGTTATCGAATAAGGGTCCCTGTCCCGTTCCCAGTGTCTCTTTAAGTACATCTAAAGAATTTGGCAGAAAACTTATCAAGTATATTGTTGATGCGTAATATTTACCGTATAGCGCTTTCAGAGTGTTGATAGAAGTGAACTCTTTCAATGTGTCATAGTATTCTGTAGGAATATCAATGCGGGTATTGTAGAAATAGTCGTCAGTCTGTTCTTTATTCAGTTTATTAACAGCGATATATGCTGATTTTAGTTCTCTCTCCGTCATGGCGATTTTACCAGTCGCTGCCAGATCTACCTGAATATTTAATAGCTCTTTACACGCATTGCTGTATGGGGATTGTGCAATTTCTTTTCGAATGGATGGAAGACGCTCCAATACATAAGCCTTGTATTCATCTGCGCTTTTCCCGGCAATGTCGTTATACATATCCATGTAATAAACTCTTTTCAATACAATATCTATATCTACGGAAGCTAATTCTTGTTGCAGACTAGCCAGATAACCATTAAAGTATACAGGTTCTCCATACGTTTTATCCTTTTTTTGCAGATGCGCCTGTCTACGGCATAGTTCCTTTGTATTGATGATGAGCGATGTCTCTTCGTTGGGAGCTATCAGACACTCGATCCAGCCAAAAGGAAGTTCTAATGATACACTTGTAACGGACGTTATTTTGACCTCCGCCTGAAAAGTGCCGTCTTCTTTGATCTTTATGATATTCTGTTCGTTGTGGACATTCAATGCAGGGCTTTCTATATGCATCTTCATTTGTTGCATCATCTCTTTCTGATAGTCCAGCATTTTCCCTTTGAGTGTAGCAGTCCCATAAACCAACTTTGGAGTAGGCAATATCGCTTTCTTGTTTATTTTGTGTACGACTGCTTCTTTGGGAAGTTTTTGTTTATAGAATGTATCTTTGTCTAATTGTATTCCCCATATCTTATAGGCCCCGTCGAAGTCCCCTTCCGAGAAATCCAGACTGGTTACATTTTCAGGTATTGGGGGAAATAAGAGTTGAAACTCCGCTTCTCCCGATTCCGGCATCCAGAATTCCTTATCCAATGTGATTCCAACTCCCTTTCGGATAGGATAAAGCATTCCGTTATTATCTTTCAGAAAACTGCCCGTTGCTATTTTAATCCAGTATTTCGGACGATAAAAAGCCTTTATATACACTGTTGTCACGGTATCACTCATGACAATTTTATCAATCTCAATACTATTGGAGCTCCATGCTAGAAAAGGAGGCCGCTCGATAACTCTGTCTTTGGCTTGTATGGTGCAGATTGTGCAGAATATTAAACCGATAATCCATGCGAATCTTTTCATGTGAATAATGTTTTATTACACGAACAAATATAAGGATCTTTTTATAACTATCCTTGCGAAAAGCTGAAAAAGAAATGACTTTTTTCAGCACCGGGGAAAGATACGTCCGGCACCGGGAGGAGAGAGTTCCCCACCGATGAACGCCCCGTTCCTCACCGATGAGGAAAGGGAGCGGTATCGGGGAAGTTATTTATTGTAACCGGAACGTGATAGGGAGGGTATACTTAACAGGGACAGCCTGTCCTTTTTGCATTCCCGGTTCCCATTTAGGCATGTTTCCCACTACACGGATGGCTTCTGCATCCAGTGACGGAGATACGCTGCGTAATACTTTTACGTTTGACAAACTACCGTCTGTTCCGATAATCATTTGTATGATTACCCTGCCTTGTTCTTTGTTTTTTTGAGCAATGACAGGATATTTGATACTTCTAGCAAGATAACGCATCAACCCGGCTTGTCCCTCCGGGAATTTGGGCATTGTTTCTACTACAGTGAAAGCCTGATCTGCGTTTTCTCCTTTCACACCTACTGCACCGGGAGTTGAATCTTCCTGTGGACCGTATCCCACTACAACTACTTCGTCCAGATCAGACTGTTTGATCTCTTCCGCCTTGGGTAGTTCTGGATCGGATAGTCTGAAAGCAACGGGAACTGTAAATCTTACATTTACTGCTTCCCCTCTTTGTTTGCCAGGTTGCCATTTAGGCATGGCAGCAATGACACGCATGGCTTCTTTGTCGAGATACGGATTGACACTTCGTTCTACTTTTGTGTCAGCTATACTTCCGTCCTTTTTAACAGTAAAGCTTACAATTACACGTCCTTGTGCACCGATTGCATGTGCTTCAGCCGGATATTTGACATTTTTAGACAAGTAATCCATCAATGCCTTCATCCCTCCCGGAAAATCCGGCATTTCTTCTACAACCTGAAAGACAACTGAATCCGGTACACTCTTGATTTGTGTTTCCGTTACTTCCTTTCCTTTTGTACCTTGCGGAAGGCTGATTTCTTGAATTTCTCTTGTAGAAAGTTCGGGAATATTTGTGGTTTCAGCTTGCATGGCAACTTCTTCCGTTACTTGTCCCATCATTTCTTTTGCAAATTTTTCAGTAGTACGTGCTACCATTTCGATGTTACTGACAATCATCAAGATGCCAGCTAAGGGAAGAAACATCAGATATTTGGTTCTTCCTATTTCTTTCGTTCTTCGTTTATTCATCATTTTAATACGATTTTTGAGTGGTAAAACATTGAAACTATTTGATAAATTTGCTGCAGCCTTGTGATGTGCCAGTCCCAATAAGTGGTACTGGTATGATTTACTATCATGTCCCGTTTCTAATACACGATGGTCTGCCATGTATTCGAGGTTTCCTCTGACCTCCCGTTTCATTAACCAGATAAATGGGTTGAACCAGCAGAATATACACATTATTTCGCTGAAAAGCACATCCACCGAGTGGTATTGTCGGGCATGGGTCTCTTCATGCGTAATGATTTCACTGATTTCAGATTCCGTATGTGATTGCGGGTGTATGAATATCCAGTGGAAGAAAGAAAAAGGACCTGTTTCTTTTTTTAATAGATGTACGCGTACTCCTTGTATATTGCTTTTTGAGCATTGGAAATGCAATCGGATGATGCTACCCAGTTGTACGAAGAAACGTGCGGTAAGTAATAACATTCCGCTCCAATAAATAATTTTAGCGAACTGCGTGATAACCTCTTGCCAATTTATGACAGTCGCTTGTGTAGGAGTCACAACTTGCTCCGGAAGCAGGATGGTTGCATAAAGATCTGCCATTGCCACCATCGGTTCGTGAGCTTTTATCCATCCCTGAATATTCAATAGGGGATAAAGCATGGAGATGGCAAAGAAACATAGCAAAGCCATCCTACGCCAATGGAAGAAGGTGTCTTTATGGAAAAACAACCGATAGAATGCATAGAACAGAGCTATCGCTACATTTATCTTTAGAAAATAAGCTAGTTCCGGAGTCATGGTGATGAATGTTTTCTATTAATTTTCTTTTCCTTTTTCAATGAGTTCGATAATATCTTTGAGATCATCGGTCGAAATTTTCTGGTCTTTGGCAAAGAAAGAAACCATTTCTTTGTAAGAGTTCTCAAAGTAGTTACGAACTACGCCACTCATAAAATGGCGTTTATATTCATTTTCGCGAATGGCAGGAGTATATTGGTAGGTATTACCCACACGTTTCGGTGTGACATATCCTTTCCGCTCGAGGTTCTTTACGATAGATGCTACTGTGGTATAAGGAGGTGCCGGTTGCGTATACTTTGCAACAATGTCTTTTACGAAACAGCATTGTAACTCCCAAATGTAGATCATTACTTCTTCTTCTTGTATAGTTAACTTTTCCATGGAGATGTTGTTTAATTACGAATACTTCGCAAATCTACGAATATTTCGTAAATGAGCAATAGCTAGTCGGTTAATAATTGTAAATGTATAAATCTTGCAAGAATATTTTAATTGCATTGTTATTCGGAAATTATTTAAGCATAAAAAAAGACCGGATGAACATTATTTTTTTCTATATAGTCACTCTTTAATAACCTTTATGCAAAAAATAGACTATCAAGGATTTTTTTATATAAAATAAATGAAATATATTTGCGGCTACAAAACATACGTTAAATACGGAAGGGTGTGTTTCAATACTTTAACCGGTTGCGAATAATTCCCCACACTTCAAACAGAACTATTAACTAACAATGCCAACCAAAGGGAAGAGGAAGGCAAACTAAAAAATGAATGATATGAAAAAAGGTTTGATTTTTGTGCTATTTGCACTTGTTTCTATCGTTTCTTATTCTCAGATTTCTTGGAATGCCAAAGTTGGTATGAACATGAGTAACTTTACTGGGGATATGGATACTGACATGAGGATTGGATTCAATGTAGGCGTTGGCATGGAATATCAGTTCTCTGATATGTGGTCTATTCAACCTTCGTTGATGTTCACTCAAAAAGGTGCTAAACAGGATGAAGTGAAAATGAATCCAATGTATTTGGAGATTCCGGTATTGGCTGCTGCAAGATTTGCAATTGCTGATAACCAGAATATTGTAGTGAAAGCTGGTCCTTATTTTGCATTTGGTATTGCTGGTAAGTGTAAAATTGGTGATGAAAAAATTGATTTCTTTGGTGACGGTGATGATCAATTTGGAGCAAAAAGATTTGATGCAGGTCTCGGTGTAGGCGTTGCTTATGAAATTAATAAATTCTTTATTGACTTATCAGGAGAATTTGGTTTGGCTAAATTGGCTGATGGTGACGGTGCACCGAAGAACATGAACTTCTCTATCGGTGTAGGTTACAAGTTCTAAACTTATTATACTCTCTTTATAATATCTCTAAAATCCCTCGTTCTATACTCTCTTGGAACGGGGGATTTTCATGTTCTTATTTGAAAAAAACGGCATATCCCATTGAAAGGATACACCGTTAATTCTCTCTCTTGTAATTCTTACTCATTAATCACTTATCTGCTTGGATAAGTTTTCTTTCTCTTTTAATTCTTTGTATCGCTCTATTGCATGTTTGCGGCTCATTAGTATTTGCCAGCGGTATACCCAACAAGTGGTAAGGAAATAAATGCCGGCTTGCAACCATAAAGCTTTATATTCAAAAGCTACTTCACTAAGAGTAGCTCCCATATTATTGATTTTTACAAAGCCGTTAATTCCAAAGGTAGAGGGGAAGATGTAAGATACATACTTCCAAAACGGGGGAATAGCTGCTCCCGGCCAAGAGATTCCGGAAATAAATAACAAGGGGACTGACGTGAATACAAAAATCAGCATACACGTCTCCCGGTTGCGGATAGCAATGGAAGCTGTCATGGCAAAGAAGATACAAGCCGCAAGGTAGGGGACAACAAATAATACTAATGAACTGGGTTGTCCGATCTGGTTGAGGCTGAACAATCTTGGAACCACATAAAGTACATAGAAAGCTACTAATATATAAACCAAGAAATAACTCAAGCCTTTTCCTAATACAATTCGCAGCGTTCCGTTGTAATGGCGGTTAATAGGCACGAGATCCTTAAACCTGTTATTTTCACGAGCTGTTCCTGCAGCGAGACCGATACCGAGTAATAATGTTTGTTGGATAATCAATACCAATACTGCAGGAATTAGGAAAGCGGCGAATCCGGCAGTCGGGTTGAAGATAGAGATCTCTTCATATTCGATCGGATAAGCGGTGATTTCATCCTGCCGGTCGGTTGTATTTCCACTGCGTGCAATCTTGATGTCCTTATTCATATTCAGAGAAACCGCTGTGTTGGCAAGAAGCATCGATTTATAATACAACAATCCGCTCATGTCGCAATAGATGCTCACTTGTGTCTGTTTTCCTTTGGCAATATTGTCACTAAAATCCGAAGGGATATAAATGATGCCGTATGCACGCCGGTTTTTCAGCATTTGTTTAGCTTCTTCCATATCGGCACAGTAGGAGACGATTTGAATATCGGGCGTAGCATCTACCTTGCGGAGATATTCGCGGCTAAGAGATGAATGTGAATCATCTACAACAACAGCAGGAACTTCACGCACTACTTCGTTATCATAGATGAAACTATATAGCAACGGATAACCTAACGGGACGAGTATAAAGAATATCAGTACCCCCTGGTCGCGGAAAGTTGTCTGAAACTCCCGTTTCCAGATATAAAACAGGTCATTGATGCCTTGAGCTATCTTATCTTTTAATTTTATATCTTTCATTTAGGGTATATATTTATAGTAAACCAATGCTTCCTTCAGGCGGTGAACCACGAAGAAGGGGAGCATCATAAATATTAATAGTGCCATATAGTTGGTCCATGAGTAAGCCATACTATATCCGTTGAGCGCCTGATCCACGTAAATAAGGAAATAGTGCCGCAAAGGAAATAGATTGCTCAAAGCCTGTAAAACAGGATGCATAGCCATGACCGGGAATGAAAAACCGGAAATGGAGAACGATATGACTCCCCACAGGGAAGCAAAACTTAATCCGAGTCGTAGAGTCGGCAGGGTTCCTATCATGACAATACCACAACATTGGGATGCCAGTACAAGACAAAGCGTGGCAAATATCATCGGAAATATACCGCTGTTGCAAGGAAAATGCAGGAATCCATACAGGTATACGTTATAAAATATACCCATGATGAAAAAGATTACGGTGTGGGGAAGCAACTTCCCGGCCAATGCAATATAAATGGAGTTGTTACTCATTCGTAACCATTCGCGAGCCGTACGATCTTTGATTTCTACACCGATTGAATAGACAGTTACCATAAATATTAATAGCATGAGTACTCCCGGTATCAGTGTATTGCATAAGTATACCGAATAGTTCAGCCACGGATTATTCAGTGGGTGTGTATCGATAACAATCGGTTGCAGATATGCCATAGCCTGATCCTCTGTTGCACCTTTGGCATATAACATAGTCCTTGCAGCAGCTCCCGAAGTGAGTTCTCCCATCATTTTCATGTCTCTGAACAATAGGGAGCCTGCAATCAGGTAGGAGTAATTGGTGTAGAAGGAGATTGTCGGTTGTCGTTGGCTCTGTGCCTCTGCCGATAAACCTTTGGGAAGGTAGAAGAATCCGTAGATTTTTCCCTCTTGCATGGCAATGCGTGCATCTGTCACATTACTGTAATGAGCTACAACCCCTGTCTGTGAAAAAGCATCCAGGTTGCGGACAATATTGCGGGAGGTGGACGAATCATCCATGTCTACCACTCCTGCAGGAAGATCCTTGGGAAGTCCCGAATCCATTAAGGTGGTGAAGAATATATAGCAAAACAGTGGGGCAATGACCATACAGAAGAGGTAGAGCGGGCGTGAAACCAACCGCCGGCACTCTCTTTGCATGACCTGCCACAGGGCTATATATTTCTTTTCTCTCTCTCTCATGATTACTTGTCAATGATGACAGACATACCCGGACGGAGGTTTTCCACTTTCTCTATCGGAGAAGCTTTCACTTCGAATGTTTTCAGGTCGAACTGTCCGGTTGTTTTGGTTGCTTTCCAAGCGGCATAAGTCCCTAAGTCTTTCAGATAATATACTTTGAGTTTGATCTTTTTGTTATCCAGAGCAGGAATGACTGCTTCGAATTCTGAACCCATTGTCAGATTTTTGAGCAGATCCTCGCGTACGTTGAATGTTACCCACATATCGTTGAGCTCGGCGATATTCATGATGGGAGCACCAGTACCTACCAATTCGCCTACCTTCGGGAAAATCTCTGAAACTTCTCCGGCAGCCGGAGCTATGAGATAAGTCTCCTTTATGTACGATTCTACTTCGGCAACAGCACCTTTTGCCCGGTTTACCAAAGCTTCCGCGGCCATCTTGTCTTCACGTTCCGCTCCGTTCTTTGCCATAGTATATTGCGCTTTGGCTGCTTTCTCTGTAGCAATGCTTGCATCCCGTTGCGCAGTGACTTCATCCAATTTCTGTGCAGGCATTACTCCCTGCTCATAGAGGTTCTTTACACGTTGATATGATTTTTCGGCAATGGTGACGCCTGCTTGGGCTTTTTGCCACATTTCGTATGCTGCCTGGATTTGTTCCTCACGCGCGCCTTTGATTGCTTTTGCGTTTTGTGCCTGTGCGGCAGCTTCGGCAGCACGTGCCTGTTCCATTTTTGCCACTACGTCAGGAGCTTCCAAAATAGCCAGCGTATCTCCGGCATTGACACTTTGTCCTTCTTTCACGCGAAATTCCAATATACGTCCCGGAACTTTGCTCGAAACGCGATACTCGGTAACTTCAGCCTGTCCCTGTATGATTTCAGGACCTTTGCGAAGCATGAAGAAGCCAACGACTGCAACGATTGCAATAACTCCCAGTAGAGTAAGGAATGCAAGCAGCATATTGCTGTTTTGTGATTTTATAGGTGCCATATGATTTATGAATTATGAATTATGATTTATGTTTTATGGATTGTGAGTTGGTTAGGGATTGGGTTGTTTCTGATTGGGTTCTTTACTTTATTTTTCTGCTTTTTATTTATTTCAGTGTTCCCAGAGATTTCTTCAGATAGATTTCTGTTAACTTCACATCTATTTGTGCGTCAATCTTTTCTGAATGAGCGGACAGCCATGCCGTTTGTGCTTCAAGAACATTACTGGTGGCAATCACTCCCTCTTTAAAACCAAGCGTTGCATAGCGCAGATTCTCTTCCGCTTTTTCCATGTTTTTGGAAGACATAACCAGTTTCTTACCTGCTTCTTTTACCTTGAAAGCGGCTTGATTGACTTGCAACTCTATTTTTTCGCGTGCGTCCTGAAGCTGGTATTGTGCAATGCGGGCTTCGGCTTTTGCTGCTCTCGTTTTATAAATACCTTCTCCCCAGTGCCATATAGGTATCTGTACCATCACTCCCACATTCCACATGCCTTTGAATTTGTTTTCAAAGCTGTTGAAGACAGAAGGATTGGTTACCATATAATTCCCCATCAATGCGATAGAAGGAAGATGTTCGGCACGGGTTACGTTTACTTTCTGTTTATAAATCTGTGTCGCTAATTCGAGACTACGTATTTCCGGACGATTCTCATAAGCGGTAGATAAATCGAAATGAGGGTCTGTTGTCAGTAATGGAATATCTTCCATATTTTCATCTGCTAGCGTGATGGGGGAGCTAAGATCAATACCGCATAGTTGGCACAGCAACATTCGGGCAAGGCTCAATCCATCTTCCACTTTGGTGAGTGTCATTTCTGCTTCATTCACCTTGACGCGTACAGACAAGCCATCCGCTTTGGTGGCTACTCCTTCATTAATCATTTTTTCTACATCACCGTCCAGCTGTTGCAAGAGCTTTAAATAACCTTCCGCCAACTTCTTCTTATTAACCAGCGAAATAACTTGCCAATAAGCCTGGTCTGTACTCATGATTACTTCCTGCATGCCACCGTGGTGTTGTTCTTGAGCCAACTCTTCGGCATACTTTGTTATTTTGTTGTACGCCCGGATTTTTCCACCCATATATAAAGGCTGTGTCAATGTAATAGCGCCTGCATAGACATTTCTGGTGTCTGTGCGGAGTGCATCTACTAAAGAGTTTCCCGCCTGATCGAGAGCAGGCAGCAACTTTCCGCTTAAAGACGAAATAAGAGGCTCCAAATCAGGATGTGTTGCTATAATTCCGGTTGCAACCTGTTGGATAGGGCCTGCCAGATTAGTTCCTAGTCCTGAAAGCGCAGCTTTCTGGTCGTTGTTTAATAATGAAAACTCTTTCTGGTTTCTCATGTAAGCTCCGGTTGCCGAGAAATTGGGAAGATAATTCGTAAATGCAGCTTTCCGTTGATAATGAGCAGCATTTATCTTCTCATTGCTTATCAACAAATCTTTGTTGTTGGCAAGAGCTAATGCGCGGCAACTATCCAGACTTAGAAAGTTCTGCGCTTTTCCTATGAAAGTGAGACTTAGCAGAATTGTCAGAAGAAATACTTTTTTCATCGCATCTTGCATATTAATAAGGTGATACTTCTATATTTAATAACCCGGTTCTTATGTAATTTGTTTATTGAAGTAGTCTGTTTTTTTGAACTTGTTTACTTAAACAATAATTGCATAAACAACGATGCAAATGTATGAGCTTTACTTGAAAGTGCAAAATGAATTAGCTTTTTTTAAAAGATAGTGGGGTAGGATTCTGTAGAAAAGAAAGAAGGCTGTTCCTCGTAGTGAAGAACAGCCTTTCTTGATATATAAAGTAAGGGGATTAATTACAGAGCACCTACTTCTTTCAAAGCAGCGTTCGTTCCGTGAACAGCTTTTGCGCTAGCTGCGAACTTAGCTTTTTCGTCTTCGTTCAGGTTCAGTTCAACGATCTTTTCGATACCGTTCTTGCCAAGGATTACAGGAACGCCGATGCAAAGATCTGATTCACCATATTCACCTTCCAATAATACAGAACAAGGAACCATCTTCTTTTGGTCATGAAGGATAGATTCAACTACGAATGCTCCTGCTGCACCTGGTGCATACCATGCAGAAGTACCCAGCAATTTAGTCAGCGTAGCACCACCTACCATTGTAGCAGCGGCTACTTCTTCCAGTTTTTCGGCAGAGATGAAGTTGGCTACAGGCATACCTTTGTAAGTAGCGAAACGAGTCAAAGGAATCATAGTAGTATCACCGTGACCACCGATAACCATACCTTCTACTTCGTTAGCGTTGCAACCGATAGCTTGAGACAAGAAATATTTGAAACGAGAGCTATCCAAAGCACCACCCATACCGATCACACGGTTTTTCGGCAAGCCCAAAGCTTTCAATGCCAAATAAGTCATTGTATCCATCGGGTTAGAGATAACAACGATGATAGCGTTAGGAGAATATTTCAACAGGTTTTCTGCTACCGATTTAACGATACCAGCGTTCACACCAATCAGCTCTTCACGAGTCATACCCGGTTTACGAGGAATACCTGAAGTAATCACAACAACGTCAGAGTTAGCGGTTTGAGCATAGTCGTTAGTGCAGCCTACCAATGTAGTGTCGAAACCCAGCAATTGAGCTGTCTGCATCATATCCATTGCTTTACCTTCTGAAACGCCTTCTTTAACGTCCAGCATTACTACTTCGTCTGCTACTTCATTAAAAGCAAGTACATTTGCACATGTAGCACCTACGTTACCTGCGCCTACTACGGTTACTTTTGACATAATACTATATATTTAAAAAGTTGATAATTTGTTTTATCTTTTAGCGCGACAAAATTACAACGATAATCCTGATTAAAGAAATTTTTCCGTAATAATTTTAGTTAAAGGTCTAAGTTCTACGGAATGGATGGCTATCATGAAAAAAAAGTGGTCGAACAAGCCGTTGGCAAGCGTGGAAGAGAAGCGGAGAATAAACAACGAAAACGATACAAAAACGAGGGTGTTCGGAGAGGGTGTTACAAAGCGCTGAAACGCCCGCCAGTAAAGGGGAAAAACCCAATGAAAACCAGTAGAGTAGAGAAGAGTAAAGTAAAGAAGAGTAAGTAAAAGTATTATTTCTGTTATAAACAATAGCAATAATACTGGGCAGAGAAGATGGCTTTGGCTGCTGCCGTTGTCGGTTTGGATCACTTCGTCGGTGTCGTTTCTGTTCTCGTGTCCCTCATGAACTGTTCGTCCGGCAGATGACCGCCTTTTGTCTGGTAGGTTGTTGATGCTCGCCCGGTGGGTAACGGACATTCACACGGTAGATAACGTACATTTGTACGTTAGGTGAATTCTATATTATTTCTCGGGCTACCGCTTCATTAAAAAATAATTTCAATACTTGTTTGCTAAAGTACCATTTGCTTCAAAACTAGTACGTAAACAAGGTAAAAGTCGCAAATAAGGATGCTTCGATCAGGTAATGTCAGTGGCCGCTTAGGATCATAAAGGAGAATCAGTCGGGGTACTTGCGTCTGTCGGTTCGGCCTGGTTGACTGGTTAATAAATTAAAATTGCATAGATTAGTCGGGAGTTTTTCAAAAACTCTCACTTTTTATACTTGACTTCTGTTGCGAAATGATTACTTTTGCGCACGTTATCAATTCACAACTGAAACTATGAGTAAAAAAAGCCTTCTTATTGCGGCCGTGGCTATTTTGGTGATAGCTATTATTGGTATTACTTATTTATTGTTTACCGAAAAAAAAGCTAATCGGGAGTTAGTGCAGGAATTCCAATTGGATAAGGAAGATCTGGAAAACGAATATAGTCGTTTTGTGCAAGAATATGATGAATTGAAGTTTAAGGTTACTAATGACTCATTAGGAGTATTGTTAGAACAGGAACAGTTAAAGACCCAACGTCTATTAGAAGAACTTCGTACTGTGAAGAGTTCGAATGCAACAGAGATTCGTCGTTTAAAGAAAGAATTGGCTACCTTACGTAAAGTAATGGTTGGTTATATTAATCAGATTGATTCACTAAATAAACTGGCTGCACAGCAGAAACAGGTCATTGCAGAAGTAACACAAAAATATAATCAGGCTTCACAACAAATCAGTAACCTTTCCGAAGAAAAGAAAAATCTGGATAAGAAGGTGACGTTAGCCGCACAACTCGATGCAACTAATATTCGTATCGAACCACGCAATAAACGCGGTAAAGTGGCGAAGAAGGTGAAAGATGTGGTGAAATTGGCTATCAGTTTCACAATCGTGAAGAATATAACTGCTGAAAACGGGGAACGTACCATTTATATACGTATAACCAAACCGGATAATGATGTTTTGACTAAGAGTGCATCCAATACTTTCCCTTATGAAAACCGTACACTGGTTTACTCCATCAAGAAATATATTGAATATAACGGAGAAGAACAGAACGTGAATGTATTCTGGGATGTAGAAGAATTCTTATATGCCGGAAACTATCGCGTTGATATCTTCGAAGGTGGTAATCTGATTGGTTCGCAGACTTTTACGTTAGATTAGTTTCCCATCTATCGTCTTCCATCCGCTCCCCACATCATTTTGCTGCGGAGTGTATCGAAAAAAATGTGATTAAAACGTTTCACTACCTTTATGCTGTAATCTGCCCGACGGATGGTTAGTTGAGTCGTTTCTTTGCAAGTCTCGCTCCTCCCGTCGATGGCGACGAGGAAGTTGTGACTTCTGCTTTCTACATCTAATGTAATCTCCCAGTCATCCCGAATAACGATAGGACGGACGTTGAGACTATGTGGAGCCACCGGAGTGATGGCAATAGTGTTGGAATGAGGGACGATGATCGGGCCTCCTACACTCAAAGAGTAGGCTGTGGAACCTGTTGGAGTGGCAATTACTAACCCGTCAGCTTGATAAGTATTCAGATACGCGCCATTAATAGCTGTCCGGATACTAATCATTGAGGAGCTGTCTCGTTTGAGAATAGCTATTTCGTTGAGGGCATAAGGAGAATCTTGGAGATGTTTGTCGTTGCAGATCAACTGAAGTACGCTCCGTTCCTCCACACTATATCTGCCGTTTTGGATTTCATCAAATGTTTCCTCCATTTCCTCCGGCGAAATATCTGCCAGAAATCCTAAACGTCCTGTGTTAATTCCCAAAATAGGAATCCCTTTTCTTCCTACGCGGCGGGCAGCTTTCAGAAATGTTCCGTCGCCTCCGATGCTGATTACCATATCGGCAGTAAAATCATCACCATCAAATAATTGATCTGCTTTAATATCCATATTTTCAGAAACTAGGAATTGATAAAATTCCCTGCACATACCAATCTCTGCTCCCTGTTTCTTTAAAAGTTTAAACAAGGTGACAGCATGAGAGGACTTTTTAGCCTGATAAGTATTTCCGAAAATGGCGAATTTCATAAGCAATATCATTAGTTCAGGATGCAAATTTGGCATTTTTTCTTGGATTTCTACTTTAAATAACCAAAAAAGAACCCATAATGCGTTTCGTATTATTAGGCAACTAATAATAATATTTGTATTTTTGCGGCAAATATAACGTAGAACTATGACTAAATTAAGTGTAAACATAAACAAGATTGCCACGCTAAGGAATGCTCGCGGAGGAAATGTCCCCGATGTAGTAAAGGTAGCGCTTGATTGTGAATCTTTTGGTGCAGACGGTATCACTGTTCATCCTCGTCCCGATGAACGCCACATTCGTCGTTCAGATGTATATGATTTGCGCCCTTTGTTGCGCACGGAATTTAATATCGAAGGTTATCCCGCTCCGGAATTTATTGACCTGGTGTTGAAAGTTAAACCTCATCAGGTAACTTTGGTTCCCGATGATCCTTCACAAATTACTTCTAATTCCGGTTGGGACACCAAAGCAAATCTGGAATTCCTTACTGAAGTTCTCGATCAGTTTAACAGCGCCGGTATTCGTACTTCTGTTTTTGTGGCAGCCGATCCTGAAATGGTGGAATATGCGGCAAAAGCGGGAGCGGATCGTGTCGAACTGTATACCGAACCATACGCAACGAACTATCCGAAGAATCCGGAAGCTGCCATCGCTCCTTTTATCGAAGCCGCGAAGACTGCCCGTAAACTGGGTATCGGATTGAACGCCGGACACGACTTGAGTCTGGTTAATTTAAATTATTTCTATAAAAACATTCCTTGGGTGGATGAAGTCTCCATCGGACATGCGTTGATTAGCGATGCATTGTATCTGGGACTCGAACGTACCATTCAGGAATATAAAAACTGTCTACGCTCATGAATGCAATGATCTTGTTAGCCCAAGGGGCTATGAATATGGCCGACTCGCTGGCTACTGCCAACCCCGTATTGACGGAGGTGAACGCTCCTGAAATGAACATGCTTGATATGGCTATCAAGGGTGGATGGATTATGATTGTGCTGGGTGTATTGTCGGTTGTCTGTTTTTATATCCTGTTTGAACGTAACTACATGATTCGTAAGGCAGGAAAAGAGGACCCGATGTTTATGGAGCGGATTAAAGACTATATTCATAGCGGTGAGATCAAAGCGGCTATTAACTATTGCCGTACGATAAACACCCCTTCGGCACGTATGATAGAAAAAGGGATCAGCCGTTTAGGACGTCCTATTAACGATGTACAGGTAGCTATTGAGAATGTAGGTAATATTGAAGTGGCAAAGCTGGAAAAAGGATTGACTGTAATGGCAACTATTTCTGGAGGTGCTCCGATGCTTGGATTCCTCGGTACGGTGACCGGTATGGTGCGTGCATTCTACGAAATGGCGAATGCCGGAAGCGGAAACATTGATATCACTTTACTTTCCGGTGGTATCTATGAAGCTATGATTACTACGGTCGGTGGTCTGATTGTCGGTATCATTGCTATGTTTGCCTACAATTATCTGGTGATGCTGGTAGACCGTGTGGTAAATAAAATGGAATCTCGTACAATGGAGTTCATGGACTTGCTGAACGAGCCGGCTGGAAAGTGAATCGATATGCCAACCTATTAATCACTAACCCTTAATCACTAACAAAGTGGGATTAAAAAGAAGAAATAGAGTATCGCCCAATTTCAGCATGGCTTCCATGACGGACGTCATCTTCCTGTTGCTGATATTCTTTATGATAACCTCTACGGTGGTGTCGCCCAATGCTATCAAAGTCTTGTTGCCGCAAGGCAAGCAGCAGACTTCGGCCAAACCGCTGACAAGAGTGGTTATCGATAAAGACTTGAATTTCTATGCCGCTTTCGGCAATGAAAAAGAGCAGCCGGTGGCGCTGAACGACCTGACTTCATTCTTGCAGAGTTGCGCAGAGAAGGAGCCGGAAATGTACGTGGCATTGTATGCGGATGAATCGGTACCTTACCGTGAGATCGTAAGGGTATTGAACATTGCAAACGAGAATCATTTTAAGATGGTGCTGGCTACACGCCCGCCTGAAAACAAATAAGAAACAATGGACAGAAGAAAAAAGGGTGAATACATAGGAGCGCTGGGTGCACTGTTGGTGCATGTGGCAGTGATTGCTCTTTTGATTCTGGTGAGCTTTACTGTCCCTCAACCGGATGAAGATGCAGGCGGAGTGCCTGTAATGATGGGAAATGTAGACGCAGCAAGTGGCTTCGATGATCCCTCTCTGGTAGACGTGGATATCATGGATGAAGATGCGGCAGCACCCGCGGAAACAGCACCGGAACTTCCTTCGGAACAGGATTTATTGACGCAGACTGAAGAGGAAACAGTAACTCTGAAACCTAAGACGGAAGAACCGAAAAAAGAAACGGTGAAACCTAAAGAGGTGGTCAAGCCGAAAGAACCGGTGAAGAAGCCGGAGAAAACGGAAGCCGAAAAAGCTGCGGAAGCGAAACGGCTGGCAGAAGAAAAAGCGGAACGTGAACGTAAGGCTGCCGAAGAAGCTGCCAGAAAGAGGGTGTCCGGTGCGTTTGGAAAGGGAGCGCAAATGACAGGAAATAAAGGAACAGCGGCTAGTGGTACGGGAACCGAAGGTAGCAAGGAGGGAAACTCTTCTACCGGAGCGAAGACCGGAACCGGAGGTTATGGAACATTTGACCTTGGCGGACGTTCTTTAGGTACGGGCAGTTTGCCGAAGCCTGTATATAATGTGCAGGAAGAAGGACGTGTAGTGGTGAATATCACCGTGAATCCTGCAGGGCAAGTGATATCGACCAGTATTAGCCCTCAAACGAATACGGTAAATTCCGCTTTGCGTAAGGCGGCGGAGGATGCAGCGAAGAAAGCCCGTTTTAATACGATAGATGGGGTGAATAACCAGACAGGGACAATCACCTATTATTTTAACTTGAGATAGTATCATTAACCAAATATATAAAGGATTATGGGAACTGTATACGCTTTTTTTGCAGATGGTTTTGAAGAAATTGAAGCCTTTACTGCTATTGACACGTTGAGACGTGCCGGACTTAATGTAGAAATCGTATCCGTTACGCCGGATGAAATTGTAGTGGGAGCACATGACGTATCCGTCCTTTGCGATATCAACTTCGAGAATTGCGATTTCTTCGATGCTGAACTGCTGCTGTTGCCGGGAGGAATGCCGGGAGCTGCCACACTTGACAAGCACGAAGGGTTGCGTAAATTGATTCTTGATTTTGCCGCAAAAGGTAAACCTATTGCGGCCATTTGTGCTGCTCCGATGGTATTGGGTAAACTGGGACTGCTGAAAGGAAAGAAGGCTACCTGTTATCCGAGTTTTGAACAATATCTGGATGGTGCAGAATGTGTAAATGAACCTGTCGTACGTGATGGAAACATCATTACCGGTATGGGACCGGGTGCTGCCATGGAATTTGCTTTGACAATCGTTGACCTGTTGGTAGGTAAAGAAAAAGTAGACGAACTGGTAGAAGCGATGTGTGTTAAACGCTAAACCGTCCATGAAGAAATATGTAATCATTGTCGCCGGTGGAAAGGGCTTGCGAATGGGAAGTGACCTCCCGAAACAATTCCTTCCCATGGGTGATAAACCTGTGTTGATGCATACCCTGGAAGTATTTAGGAGATATGACGAAACACTTCAAATCATAGTAGTGCTTCCACGGGAACAACAGGACTTTTGGAAGCAACTTTGCCAAAAACACAGCTTTGCGGTGGAACATACCTTTGCCGATGGAGGCGAAACGCGTTTTTACTCTGTAAAGAACGGTCTGGCACTGGTGCAGGAGCCGGGACTGGTAGGGGTGCATGATGGCGTACGTCCGTTTGTGTCGGTAGAGGTGATTCGCCGTTGTTATGACTTGGCAAAAGTGCAGAAAGCGGTGATTCCTGTGGTGGATGTGGTAGAGACACTTCGCCATCTGACAGATGCCGGAAGTGAAACGGTCAGCCGGAATGATTACAAGCTGGTGCAAACACCGCAGGTTTTCGATGTAGAGTTGTTGAAACAAGCCTATGCACAAGAATTTACTCCCTTCTTTACAGATGACGCTTCCGTTGTCGAAGCAATGGGAATACCTGTGTATCTGGCGGAAGGTAACCGTGAAAATATAAAAATAACGACTCCTTTCGATTTAAAAGTAGGGAGTGCCCTTTTATAAATGTTCGATTTAGCCACACGCGACATAAAATTTATCTCCGGTGTAGGCCCTCAAAAAGCCGCTGTATTAAATAAGGAGTTGGAAATCTACTCCTTGCACGATTTAATTTATTATTTCCCTTATAAATATATTGACCGGAGCCGCATCTATTACATTCACGAAATAGATGGCAATATGCCGTATATCCAGTTGAAAGGAGAAATTCTCGGTTTCGAAACCATTGGCGAAGGACGTCAACGTCGTTTGACGGCGCACTTTTCGGATGGTACGGGAGTCGTGGATTTGGTGTGGTTTCAAGGCATTAAGTATATCTTAGGTAAGTATAAACTGCACGAGGAATATATCATCTTCGGCAAACCGACTGTTTTCAACGGACGTATCAATGTGGCGCATCCCGATGTAGACAAGCCGGAAGATTTGAAACTTTCTTCGGTGGGACTGCAACCTTATTATAATACGACGGAGAAGATGAAGCGCAGTTTCCTCAACTCTCACGCGATTGAGAAGATGATGGCAACGGTGATTCAACAAATACAGGAGCCTCTGCCTGAAACACTTTCTTCCAAATTGCTGGCGGAACATCATCTGATGCCTTTGACGGAAGCTCTCCGGAATATTCACTTCCCGACCAATCCCGATGTGCTTCGCAGGGCGCAATATCGCCTTAAGTTCGAAGAACTGTTTTATGTTCAACTGAATATCCTCCGCTACGCCAAAGACAGACAAAAAAGATATCGTGGATATATCTTTGAGAAAGTGGGAGATGTGTTCAATACATTTTATACAAAGAATCTTCCTTTTCAACTGACAGGTGCACAGAAGCGGGTATTGAAGGAAATACGGAACGATGTCGGCAGTGGCAGGCAGATGAATCGCCTCTTGCAGGGAGATGTAGGAAGCGGGAAAACACTGGTTGCCTTGATGAGTATGTTGTTGGCGTTGGATAACGGTTATCAGGCTTGCATGATGGCGCCCACCGAAATCTTGGCGAACCAGCATTATGAAACGATCAAAGAACTGCTCTTTGGCATGGATATCCGTGTCGAACTGCTGACAGGCTCTATTAAAGGCAAAAGGCGGGAAGCGATTCTGACCGGATTGCTGACCGGAGATGTGAAGATATTAATAGGAACGCATGCCGTTATTGAAGATACTGTCAATTTCTCTTCTTTAGGTTTCGTTGTTATCGACGAACAGCATCGCTTTGGCGTGGCACAACGCGCCCGCCTTTGGAGTAAGAATGTTCAACCTCCACATGTGCTCGTGATGACTGCTACCCCGATTCCACGTACTTTGGCAATGACATTGTATGGTGATTTGGACGTGTCTATTATCGACGAGCTTCCACCCGGAAGAAAACCGATTACTACCATCCACCAATTTGATAACCGCCGGGAAAGTATGTATCGTTCGGTGCGCAAACAAATTGAAGAAGGACGCCAGGTCTATATTGTTTATCCGCTGATTAAAGAAAGCGAAAAGATTGATTTGAAGAATCTTGAAGAAGGATATCAACATATTCTGGAAGAGTTTCCCAAATGTACGGTTTGTAAAGTGCATGGCAAAATGAAACCAGCCGAGAAGGATGAGCAAATGCAGCTTTTTGTTTCGGGCAAAGCGCAGATCATGGTGGCCACTACCGTCATTGAAGTCGGAGTGAACGTCCCGAATGCTTCGGTGATGATTATTGAAAATGCAGAACGTTTCGGGCTTTCGCAGTTGCATCAGTTGCGTGGCCGGGTAGGACGTGGGGCGGAACAGTCTTATTGTATTCTGGTGACGAATTATAAGTTGACGGAGGACACCCGGAAACGATTGGAAATCATGGTACGCACCAATGATGGTTTCGAAATAGCTGAGGCCGATTTGAAATTGCGTGGCCCCGGTGATCTTGAAGGTACGCAGCAAAGCGGCATCGCTTTCGATTTGAAGATTGCGGATATTGTACGCGACGGGCAACTGTTGCAATACGTGCGTGCCATAGCTGAAAGTATTGTGGAACAAGACCCTGCGGCACAGAATCCCGAGAATGAAATCTTGTGGCGGCAGCTTAAAGCCTTGCGGAAAACGAATGTTAACTGGGCTGCCATAAGTTGAAAAACGGTTAAACATGCAGTTTATTTGCGTAAATGTGTTGCAAAACATATTTTGTCCCTATCCTCCCTATTTATAGGAGTTTAACGGAACAATTATTCCCTCTTTTTGCACTAAGCATCTGAAAAATAGTTAATAACTCCCTTGCCATTTCACAGGAAAATACTACCTTTGGGAGAATTTTTTTAGTAAATGTATTGTTTAACCATTTGCAAAGTCGAGTATTATGCTTGAAAAAACGCTGGTCATTTTAAAACCATGTACCCTTCAACGGGGATTGGTTGGTGAGATTACTCATCTCTTTGAACGTAAAGGATTACGGTTGGCCGGCATGAAGATGATGCAACTGACTGATGAATTGTTAAGCGAACATTATGCCCACCTTAGCGGCAAACCTTTCTTTCAGCGTGTGAAAGATTCGATGATGACAACTCCTGTCATTGTTTGTTGTTTCGAAGGTGTGGATGCTATTCAAACAGTCCGTACGTTGGCGGGACCGACTAATGGACGTTTAGCTGCCCCAGGCACCATTCGCGGGGATTACAGTATGAGCTTTCAAGAGAATATCGTTCATACATCCGATTCTCCGGAGACTGCAGCTATTGAATTAACGAGATTTTTTAAACCGGAAGAAATATTCGATTACAAGCAGGCTACATTTGATTACCTGTATGCAAACGACGAATATTAATTGAATTGACAAAGAAGGAATGAATTTTAGCATTATTAAAACAGGATTGGTCGCTGTTGCGGCTATGGTCAGTCTGAGCTCTTTCTCACAAGACCTGATTGCCCGCCAAGCACCAATAGACAAGAAATTAAAATCAGTAGACTCTTTGGCCTTGCAGAAGCAAATCCGTGCCGAACAGTCCGAATATCCCGCCCTAAGTCTTTATCCAAACTGGAACAACCAGTATGTACATGCTTACGGAAATGCTATTATCCCTGATACGTATACAATCGACCTGACAGGTTTCCACATGCCAACTCCAAGTACAAAAATTACTTCGCCTTTCGGTCCTCGTTGGAGAAGAATGCATAATGGGTTGGACTTGAAAGTGAATATAGGTGATACTATCGTAGCTGCTTTTGACGGTAAAGTACGTATCGTAAAATATGAGCGTAGAGGATATGGAAAATATGTCGTTATCCGTCATGATAATGGATTGGAAACAGTGTATGGTCATTTATCAAAACAATTGGTTGAAGAAAACCAATTAGTGAAAGCCGGAGAGGTAATCGGTTTGGGTGGTAACACCGGACGCTCTACTGGTTCGCATCTTCATTTCGAAACCCGCTTCCTGGGGATTGCAATTAATCCGATTTATATGTTCGACTTCCCGAAACAAGATATCGTTGCCGATACTTATACGTTCCGCAAAGCAAAAGGCGTGAAGCGTGCTGGTTCTCATGATACTCAAGTGGCTGACGGTACCATCCGTTATCACAAGGTGAAGAGTGGCGATACATTGTCCCGCATTGCTAAATTGCGTGGCGTATCAGTCAGTACACTTTGCAAACTGAACCGTATCAAACCGACTACTACTTTGCGTATCGGACAGGTTTTGCGTTGTTCATAAAAAATATAGCTTATAAAACAGTAATACAATATCTTTAGAAGAGGGCACTTTAATATAATTTAGAGTGCCCTCTTTCTGTTTTTACTTAATTATTGTTACCTTTGCGCACTATTTGGAAGAAGATGAAAGATACCAAGCAACAATTTGAACATGTCATCGCTTTGTGCCGTGACTTATTTTCCAAGAAGCTGCACGATTACGGACCTGCATGGCGTATCCTGCGTCCGGCTTCGGTGACTGACCAGATTTTTATTAAAGCCAATCGGATTCGAAGTATTGAAACCAAAGGAGTAACCCTGATTGACGAGGGAATCCGTGCCGAGTTTATTGCGATTGTCAATTATGGCATCATCGGACTTATCCAGTTGGAACTGGGGTATGCCGAGTCTGCCGACATCAGCAATGAAGAAGCGATGGCTTTGTACGATAAGTATGCAAAAGAGGCATTAGAACTGATGCTTGCCAAGAATCATGATTATGATGAAGCCTGGCGGAGCATGCGTGTCAGCTCTTACACAGACTTGATTCTGATGAAAATCTACCGTACCAAGCAGATTGAGAGCTTGGCCGGCAATACATTGGTGTCAGAAGGTATTGATGCCAATTATATGGATATGATTAATTACTCTGTTTTCGGACTGATTAAGATAGAATTTGAAGGATAAGAACTTACATATCATTCAGGAGGTAGTGGCGAATATGTGTCGTTTTCTTTTGGCGGCATCGTTCATCTTTTCCGGATTTGTAAAGGCAGTTGATCCGCTGGGTTTCCAGTATAAGATACAGGATTATCTGACTGCATTCGGAATGGCTTCCTGGTTCCCTTCATTCTTCCCTTTATTGGGAGGTATCGTTTTATCTGCCGTTGAGTTTTTTATAGGTATCTCTTTGTTCTTTGCAACAAGAAGAACATTGGCTACCTCATTGGCTTTGATGCTGATGATTTTCATGACGCCACTGACCTTGTATCTTGCCATCTTTGATCCGGTTTCGGACTGCGGTTGTTTTGGTGATGCCTGGGTATTGACGAATTGGGAAACATTTGGAAAGAATATCATTCTGCTGTTTGCGGCAATAATGGCTTTCCGTCACAGGAGGATGCTGATTCGTTTTATCAGTGTGAAGATGGAGTGGCTGGTTTCTCTCTATACGCTGTTTTTTGTGTTTACTTTATCGTTCTATTGCCTGGACCGTTTGCCTGTTTTAGACTTTCGCCCTTACAAGATCGGAAAGAATATCCTGGAAGGTATGACAATGCCCGAAGGAGCCAAACCAAGCGTATATGAAAGCATCTTTATCCTGGAGAAGAACGGAGAGCAGAAAGAATTTACGTTGGATAACTATCCGGATAGTACCTGGACATTTGTCGATACGCGTACCATCCTTAAGGAAAAAGGATATGAACCGGCTATTCATGATTTTTCTATGATAGATCTGAATACGGGGGAAGATATAACAGACGATGTATTGACTGATATAGGATATACTTTCCTATTGGTTGCCCATCGCATTGAAGAGGCGGATGATAGTAACATTGATTTGATTAATGAGATATATGACTATTCGGTGGAGCATGGCTACAAATTCTATTGCCTCACTTCTTCACCGGAGGAACAGATAGAATTGTGGAAGGACAAAACAGGAGCCGAATATCCTTTCTGCCAAATGGATGATATAACATTGAAGACGATGGTTCGCTCTAACCCGGGGTTGATGTTGATTAAGAACGGAACCATTCTGAATAAATGGAGCGATGAGGATATACCGGATGAATACGTACTGACGGACAAGTTGGAGAATCTGCCGCTAGGAAAGCAGAAAGTGAGCAGTGACGCTCATACGGTAGGATATGTTTTTCTGTGGTTTGTTATTCCGTTGTTGTTAGTGCTTGGGGTGGATGTGTTGGTCGTTCGCCGCCGGGAACGGAAAACCGCGAAGCGGAAGCAACAAGAAGAAG
Source organism: Bacteroides sp. 1001302B_160321_D4 (assembly GCF_015667765.1). Taxonomy (NCBI): domain Bacteria; kingdom Pseudomonadati; phylum Bacteroidota; class Bacteroidia; order Bacteroidales; family Bacteroidaceae; genus Bacteroides; species Bacteroides sp. 1001302B_160321_D4. The sequence continues at coordinate 96,977 of NZ_JADPLO010000007.1, forward strand.
AGATAAAAAGCAAAGAACCGGAAACAAAGAATCAAGGAATAGAAGAACAAGAATAAGAAAAAATGATAACGAGCGACCCTCTGTAACGAACACTAACCTGAATCGTTCAATCGTCAATCGTCCAATCGTAAATTTATTAACCCTTTAAAATAAAAAAACAAAATGAGAAAGAACATTGTTGCAGGAAACTGGAAAATGAACAAAACCCTTCAAGAGGGTATCGCTTTGGCTAAAGAACTGAACGAAGCATTGGCTAACGAAAAGCCTAACTGTGATGTAATCATCTGTACTCCGTTCATCCACTTGGCTTCTGTTACTCCGTTGGTAGACGCTGCTAAGATTGGTGTAGGTGCTGAAAACTGTGCAGACAAAGTATCAGGTGCTTATACAGGTGAAGTTTCTGCTGAAATGGTTGCTTCTACTGGTGCAAAATATGTAATTCTGGGACACTCTGAACGTCGTGCATACTACGGTGAAACAGTTGCTATCCTTGAAGAAAAAGTAAAATTGGCTTTGGCTAACGGTCTGACTCCGATTTTCTGTATCGGTGAAGTGTTGGAAGAACGCGAAGCTAACAAGCAGAACGAAGTGGTAGCTGCACAAATGGAATCTGTATTCTCTCTGTCGGCTGAAGACTTCTCTAAGATTGTATTGGCTTACGAACCGGTTTGGGCTATCGGTACAGGTAAAACTGCTTCTCCTGAACAAGCACAGGAAATCCATGCTTTCATCCGTTCTATCGTAGCTGACAAGTATGGCAAAGAAATCGCAGACAATACTTCTATCCTTTACGGTGGTAGCTGCAAACCTTCTAACGCTAAAGAATTGTTCGCTAACCCGGACGTTGATGGTGGTTTGATTGGTGGTGCTGCTCTGAAAGTATCTGATTTCAAAGGTATCATTGATGCTTTTAACGCATAATTAAAACTTCTTTCAGGCACGGATTTCACGGATTACACGGTATAGTTTAGTCCAAGAGATTTCGAAAACTGTGTAACCCGCGTAATCCGTGCCTAAATATTATTTATAGAATGAGAAAACTAGCTTTACTTACTTTGTTGTTGGTATTGGCAGTTGTCGGTGTACAGGCACAGGGCATTGTCAAAAGTCTGGAACGTAACGTTCCGGGACAAGGAAAGGTGACTATTCATCAAGATCCCCGTATTGAGGCTCTGATAGGGATGGAACGTCCTGCAACAGGTGAACAGAAAGTAATAAAGACTTCCGGATTCAGAATACAGGCGTATGCCGGTAATAATACTCGTCAGGCTAAGAATGATGCTTATCATGTAGCATCACGCGTTAAAGAGTATTTCCCTGAATTGACAGTATATACTTCGTTCAATCCACCTCGTTGGCTTTGTCGTGTAGGTGATTTCCGGAGCATTGAAGAGGCGGACGCAATGATGCGTCGGTTGAAGTCTACCGGTGTGTTCAAAGAGGTTTCTATTGTAAGAGACCAGATCAATATTCCTTTATAATCGTATCATGTTAGAAAAAGAAGAAATTATTTCTCCGAATCTGGAGGAGTTGAAGAGTCATTATCGTAGTATTATAACTTTGTTGGGTGAAGATGCCGAACGGGAAGGGTTGCTGAAAACTCCGGAACGGGTGGCTAAAGCAATGTTAAGCTTGACGAAAGGGTATCACATGGATCCTCATGAAGTGCTTCGCTCTGCTAAATTCCAGGAAGAATACAGTCAGATGGTGATTGTGAAAGATATCGATTTCTTCTCCCTTTGCGAACATCACATGTTGCCGTTCTACGGGAAGGCACACGTGGCTTATATTCCTAACGGCTATATCACCGGGTTGAGCAAGATAGCCCGTGTAGTCGATATATTCTCTCATCGCCTGCAAGTGCAGGAACGCATGACACTGCAAATCAAAGAGTGTATTCAGGAAACACTGAATCCACTTGGGGTAATGGTGGTAGTGGAAGCCAAACACATGTGTATGCAGATGCGTGGTGTAGAAAAACAAAATTCTATTACTACTACTTCGGATTTTACCGGGGCTTTCAATCAGGCAAAAACTCGTGAAGAGTTTATGAATCTGATTCAACACGGGACTTTGTAGAGAAAACCTGGTAAGAAATGCTATTTGGTTTCGGTACCGGGGAAGGCAGGCTTCGGCACCGATGAAGAGGGTGTGCGGCACCGATGAAGACATCTCTCGGCACCGATGAGGAATCATCGCAGAACAACCCTGTCACCCAATCGTTTTGCCATGATGCTTTGTACGGTCTTCAACTCATTAAAGCGTTTCATAAGCGAGTCACATTTTTCATTATCATGGGCAAGAGCAGGATCTTGCAGGGCATAAAGCATGTGCTTCAATTCCTCCGTTACGATTGCATATTTGAAGTTAATCATTAACATTGGAACCATTTCATAGAGACGCTCTTCATCTGTTACGATCTTTTGGGATTTGGAGTGGTATTTACTAAGCTGATACCGCACATTAATCAAATCCACACTCAATTTACTGATTACCGGATCAGGATGTGCCAGGAAATAACGTTCAGCAATGAAATTGGAATCATGCATGTGTGCAGCAGCTTCCGATAACATTTGGCGGTGCAACGGATTATGAAAAGCTAACTCATCTTCTTTCAAATCATTAATCACATATTCTATAACGGTTACCGGAATCTCGTTTCCTTCTTCATCAGTCAGGTTACACATGATTTTTTCTCCATAACGAACTACCGCTTGTAATATCAGCCGTTCGAATTTGTAGAATTCTTGTCCTTCCTTTCCTTCCTGGGGGATAAAAGATGCATAGTTGTCTTCCTGCAGAGCGGGAGGAACCTCTGTATATCCGTTATCTATTTCAGGAGGCAACGGAATATCTCCGTTGGGCATCGGAGCATTTTCAGACGGTGTCCCTTGAGACATTGTAGCTGTTCTTTCAGCCATCCGGCGTTCCCGTTCCGTCTGTTCAGCTCGTTTCTCTGCTTGAGTTTCCCGTCTTTTGGCAACTTCCGATACCAACAGCTTATCTTCTACATGAAGTAGCTGTGCACATTCTTTGATATAGACATCTCTGACAATCGCTTCCGGGATAACAGAAATACTTTGCACCAAGTTACCAATCAGTTCCGCACGCTTGATGGGATCTTTTCCTGCATCCTCCAGCAGCAAGTTTGTTTTGAAGCGGATAAAGTCCGTTTCATGTTCAGAGATGAAAGCCTGGAATTCCGTTGAGTTATGTTTGCGGGCAAAAGAGTCCGGGTCGTCCCCATCGGGAAGAAGACAGACTTTGATATTCATACCTTCCTCCAATAACATGTCAATTCCCCGGATAGAGGCCTTGATACCCGCTGCGTCACCATCGTAAAGCACAGTCATATTGTTGGTGAACCGGTGAATCATACGGATTTGTCCCGGTGTAAGGGCTGTTCCCGAAGAAGCAACCACATTCTCTATACCGGATTGATGCATGGAGATTACATCCGTGTAACCTTCAACCAAAAAACAACGGTCTTGTTTTACAATAGCCTGTTTGGCAAAATATATACCGTATAATTCGTTACTTTTATGATAGATTTCCGATTCGGGTGAATTGACGTATTTTACTTTAACCCCTTTCGTTGCACTGGCAAGTACACGTCCGCCAAAAGCCACCACTTTACCGGAAAGCGTATGGACAGGGAAAATCACACGTCCCCAAAAACGATCTCGCAATCGGTGGTCATCCGTTTCGTAGCAAAGTCCGGTCTTTACCAGATACTCCTTCTTATATCCTTTTTGGATTGCCTCTTTGGCGAATGCATCGTGACTTTCAGTACAGTAGCCTAATTGGAATTTCTCAATAATGTCATCGCGAAAGCCACGGTTGCGGAAATAAGCCATACCGATGCTACGCCCGTCTATATGATTTTTTAGTATGTTTTGGAAATAATCGCGCGCAAAGTTATTGACGATAAACAGACTTTCACGTTCGCTTTGCACAAACTTCTCTTCATCGCTTAATTCCCGCTCCTTGATTTCAATATTGTATTTCTTGGCAAGATACTTCAGCGCTTCCGGATATGACATCTGCTCGTGCTCCATAATGAAATGCACTGCGTTTCCACCTTTTCCACAAGCAAAACATTTGCATAATCCTTTGGCGGGAGAGACATAAAAAGAAGGGGTTTTATCACTGTGGAACGGACACAAACCGACGTAATTGACACCACGTTTGCGCAGGGTGACAAAATCCGAAACGACATCCATAATTTGTGCCGCGTCCAATATCCGGTCTATGGTAACTTGATCTATCATTCTTTCTCCTGTGAATCCGTTTTTGCGGATACAAAGGTACACATAAAAAAATCCCCTGCAAACAAAAAAGTATGCAGAGGATCGTTAAATCTTGCCTATATATGGGATGGTTCTGTAACCGGAGAGGCACACGGAAGATTATTATTTCCCCTGATCCCTCTCTATATAATAGATAATGGATTATTTAATCTTCTCCCGAATCTTAGTCAGATACTTTTTCATTCCTTCCGCATCTTTGTTCTCGATAATTTCGAGAAGATTCTTCAACTCCGTGCGGATATTGGCTACCTGTCCCGGAGTGCGTGGGTTGAACAGGATTTCCTGAAGCAGGTAGTCGTCTTCGCTTAATAGGCCTTTGGCAATTGCCATGTGCTTTTTGAACGTAGTTCCCGGAGCTTCCTGATGTTTCATTACGGCAGCAAATACAAAAGTCGATACGAACGGAATAGAAAGCGAGTAAGCTACTGTTTCGTCGTGTTCGTCGAACGTATATTCGAAGATGTTTAAACGCAATGTCTGATAGAGATCTTTGAAGAATATTTTTCCCAGATGGTCTCCTTCACTGATGATGATGGCATTCTCGCTGCTTAGATTACTAAGACTAGCAAAAGTAGGGCCAAACATCGGGTGGCTGGAGACATAACGGAAACCGCTTTCTTCATAAAACTTCTTCAGTCCTGTTTTTACAGAGGCAATGTCACTAATGATACAGTCTTTCGGTAACACAGGCAATACTTTATGAAAGGCATCCAGCGTGTACTTCACTGTAACGGCATTAATAACCAGTTCCGGTTCAAAGTCCTTAATCTCCTCCAATGTGGTGAAACGATACGTGTTATAGACAAAACGCAACTGGTGCGGGTTGACGTCGAACACGGCCGTCTCATGTTGAAAGCTTAATATATCAGTAAAGAAAGAGCCCATTTTGCCGGCTCCAAGGATTAATATTCTCATAATGTTTATTTAAAAATCCTTTCCCTAACCCTCTCCCAAGGAGAACAGACTGAAAGTTACTCTTGTCAATATGAACAGGAGGTTACTTTCTTTCCTCTCTTTGGAAGAGGGTTAGTGGAGAGGCTGCTTTTTATTTATTAATAATTCCCATCTGTTGACGAACCGATTCTTCGTGGATGGCTTCGAAAATTTTCTTCATAAACTCGCTGTCCATACCACACTGTTCGCCCTGCGCGCCACGTTTTTCCAAGATTTCATTGTAACGTCCGGCTTGAAGAACGGTGATTCCATGCTCTTTTTTGTAAGTACCGATTTCGCGGGCTACGCGCATTCTTTTTGATAGTTCCTGAATGATATTGTCGTCACATTCGTCAATTTGTTTACGGAGTTGTGCCAGACTTTCGGTAGATTGCGTTTCAGTACGGATCACCAGCAGATTGAGGATATAGTCGAGTACGTCCGGAGTAACCTGTTGGGAAGCATCGCTCCAAGCGCAATCCGGGTTGCAGTGGCTTTCTACGATCAGACCGTCGAAGTTCAAGTCCATCGCCTGTTGGCAAAGCGGAGCTACTAACTCACGTTTTCCACCGATATGACTCGGATCACAGAAAATCGGAAGATTAGGGATACGGCGGCGCAGTTCGATAGGAATATGCCATTGGGGAAGATTACGGTAGATCTTCTTGTCATAGCTGCTGAAACCACGGTGGATAGCCCCCAGGCGTTTCAAACCAGCGTTGTTGATACGTTCCAGTGCTCCGATCCATAATTCGAGATCCGGGTTCACCGGGTTCTTAACCAATACAGGGATATCAACACCTTTCAGCGCATCAGCGATTTCCTGTACGGCGAAAGGATTGGCAGTGGTACGTGCGCCTACCCAAAGAATATCGATTCCCGCTTTCAGACATTCGTAAACATGTTTGGCTGTTGCTACTTCCGTAGAAACATACATTCCTGTTTCTTTCTTTACCTCTTTCAACCAGGCAAGACCTTCTACGCCGATACCTTCGAAACCTCCCGGTTTGGTACGCGGTTTCCAGATGCCGGCACGGTATATTTTCTGTCCTTTTGCAGCCAGTTGTTTGGCTGTATCCATTACTTGTTCTTCAGTTTCTGCGCTACAAGGGCCGGCAATGACAATCGGTCTTTTAGCTTCAATGCCCGGTAATAAAATTGATTCGAGTTCCATATTCTTATTTGTTTTTATTCTTTTAATAACTTGTTTTCGTTGAATTTGTTCTGTCTCATTATGCTGCTGTTTTCTTCTTTTTTTTGAAGAGAGAACAACAGAAACCTATATTCTTTTTATTCTTTCCAGTGCTTCCGCCAGTTTATTGTCTTTGCAACAAAGAGAGATACGAATATATCTTGCTCCGTTACTGCCGAAAATAAATCCCGGAGTGATAAACACTCTTGCTTCATGCAGCACCTTTTCCGTCAGTTCCTCTACATCCTTGCAGGAAGCGGGAATCTTTCCCCAAAGGAACATTCCTACTTGTTTTTCGTCGTAGGTGCATCCCAATGTTTTCATAATTTCACCGGCGAGGTGACGACGGTTGCGATAGTTTTCGTTATTGCCTTCATACCAGTCTGCTTCTGCTTCAAGAGCAGTTGCTGCAGCCAATTGCATGGCACGGAACATACCGCTGTCGATATTACTTTTCACTTTCAATATCCATTGCACGAACTCCGCGTTCGATGCCAGCATACCGATACGCCAGCCGGGCATATTGTGGCTCTTGCTCATAGAGTTGAACTCGATGCAACAGTCTTTGGCTCCCGGCACACTTAGAATACTGATAGGCTTATCGTTCAGGATAAAGCTGTACGGATTGTCGTTCACAATCACGATATTCTTTCGGCGGGCAAAATCAACAAGACGCTCATAGATTTCCGGAGTAGCATTGGCTCCTGTCGGCATGTTGGGATAGTTGGTCCACATCAGTTTTACACGACTAAGATCCATCTTTTCCAGTGCCTCAAAGTCGGGCATCCAACCGTCTTCTTCTTTCAGGTCATAGTTGATAACTTCCGCGCCAAGTATTTTACTTAAAGAAGTATAGGTGGGGTATCCCGGATTCGGGACTAACACCTGCTCACCCGGATTGACAAATGCCAGCGTAACATGGAGGATTCCTTCTTTCGAACCGATCAATGGTTGTATTTCCGTATTCGGATTCAGTTCCACTCCGTACCAGCGTTGATACCAATTGGCGAAACCTTTGCGCAGTTCGGGGATACCTACATACGGTTGATAACCGTGTCCGTTAGGATCATGAGCATTGTTGCACAATGTTTCGATGGTTTCCCTTGAAGGAGGCATATCGGGGCTTCCGATACCGAGGCTGATGACATCTTTTCCTTCAGCATTCATCTGTGCTACCTCTTTAAGTTTCTTTGAGAAGTAGTATTCGCTAACACTTGCCAATCTGTCGGCAGGAGCGATTTTATACGTTTGATTTTCCTTCTGCATATTCGCCTAATAATTTAAGTTCTTTGGTTAATGGAGTGATTGCGGCAATAGATTGCTTGTATCTTAGATAATCGTTGAAAGCTACATCTACGTAAAATTGGTATTCCCATTCCCGTCCGATGATTGGCAACGATTGGATTTTTGTCAGATTGATATTATAGAACGATAGAATAGACAAAACCTGCGACAGACTGCCTTCCGTGTGCGGAAGAGTGAATACCATACTTGCCTTGTTGGTTGCGTTGACATGATGTTGGCGGAGTTCGTCCACTTGCCAGGGATCGGCAACTACCAGAAAACGGGTGAAGTTGTGTTTGTTTGTTTCAATACCTTCCTGAAGGATTTTCATGCCATAACGTTCGGCGGCAGCTTTAGAGCAGATGGCGGCATGGCCTTTCAGGTTTTCATTCTTGATGATTTCCGCGCTACGGGCGGTATCTTCACCTTCCACTACTTTCAACTGTGGATGTTGGTTCAGAAATTCGCGACACTGCATCAGAGCGATAGGGTGGGAGTTGACTTCAGTCAGATCTTCCCAACTCTCATCAGGGAGACAGACGAAGCTGTGCGAGATACGCAGTTTGTATTCACCGATGATTTGTGTGCCGCTTTGTCGCAGCAACTCATTGTTGTGCAGCAAGCTTCCCGCAATCGTATTCTCGATGGCTAGCATTCCGATAACCTGGCTGTCTTTTCGTATCGAAGTAAACACGTCTTCGAAGTTGGCACAACAGATTAACTCTATTTCTTCTCCCTCGAAGTACTTGTGTGCGGCGATATCATGATATGAGCCGAGTGTTCCTTGAATTGCTATCTTTTTCATTGTTCTAATGTATTATATAAAAAAAATCCCGCGTCCATATTGGAGCGGGATTCATATGATTGATTTCTCTATTCAGTCCTTAAGCATCACTGTCACTTGATACATACAAACTCCCGCTCTACTTTGTTGCTAAAGTAAAAGTAAAAAAAGAAGTAATATGCATAAGTAAATGATTTCATTCGAATCTTTGTTTTTTGCTTTGGTTTCTAATTCTGGGGCAAAAGTAATAATTTTCTGTTAGATGCAAACAAAAAACGATATTTTTTTTGTTTTTTCATCAAAAACAAATGAAAAGGTTATTCTGTTTTGAGCTTTACATGTCGTCTTTCTCTGGTTTGCGTGTAGCCTTTTCTTTCATTAAGGCTGAAAGCCTTCTATTATATAGCGTAGGGCATCGCCCTACGTAAAAGCATACACCTAACATAAGCCCTGAAAGGGCGGAACTGCTTGGACGTTTACGTCTTTCATGGTATGATTCTATATAAACTCTTCATTATATTCAACCTGATATTCTTTTAGAAACATTTTCAGTTCATCTTGGAAGGTCATTTTTTTGTGATGCTCTTTTTGTCCCAGAATATATCGAGTTACAGTCTCAACTTTTGATTGACTGACTGAGAAAGCTCCATATCCTTCTTGCCAGGAGAAATCATGATATGAGGGTCCTAAACTTTTTATCCATTTTGACGAACTACGTTTTACTTCTTCTACCATTTTGGATAATGCGATGTTTTTGTTGAGAATACATAGGATATGTATATGATTGGTAAATCCGCCTACTATGATAGGTGGGCAGTCTATGTTTTTCAGAATGCCGGAGATGTATTTGGATATTTCTGATAATTTATCCTCGTTTATACTGTCCTTCCTGTATTTAGTGCTGAAAGTCAGATGAATATAGTTCTTTGATAGGGATTGTGGCATATAGTTAGTTCATGTTCCGCCCTTTCAGGGCTTGTATTTGGGTTTTATAAATACGTAGGGCGATGCCCTACGCTATATAATGGAAGGCTTTCAGCCTTATCAATGTTGATGTCAATCCGTCGTTTCTGATAGTTCCTACACTATATAATGATAGGCTTTCGGTCTTATTTTAAAAGATTCCCGGCAGTGCCTCCGGTTTCGGTCCCAAGTTTTTGAATTCTCCATTCAGACCAGCTTCCTCCTTCGGATTCAGTTCCAAAGATTTCTTCATGTCCTCTACAGAACCATCCTTATCACCATTCAGTAATTTAGCACGTCCGCGTTCTTTGTAGGCCTCTGCAAAGTTCGGATTCAGTTCGATGGCTTCATCAAACAGTCCGATGGCTTCCGTCAGCTTCTTCTGATTGATATAAAGTTGTCCTAAGTAAAGGTAAGCCTGTTCGTTGAACGGGTTTATTTCCGTCACCAGTTTGTAATCCTCTTCCGCTTCTTCGCCCTGACCGTTGGATTCTTTCACTTTTCCACGCAGGAGCATGGCAGTTTCTTCCTCCGGATTTTGAGCAAGTACAGCGTCTATATCCTCCATCATTTCTTTATACTGTTTCAGGTTCAGCAAAGCTTCTGCACGTAGCAGGCGGGCTTCGATGAAATCGTCTTTCAAAGTGATCGCTTTGGTGAGATGGGCAATGGTCATTAGGTCGTCGTTTTGTCCCTTACGGGCTTTTCCTAGCAGATAATGAGCTACGGCATTTCCTTCCTCAATGGCAATTGCTTTATTGGCAGCCTCTTCCATGGCCTGATAATCTTCCTGGATAAAGCATACATTTGCCAGTGTCAGGAAAGTACTCGTGAGATGAGGTTCCATGGCAGCCATTTTTTCCAACAGTTCGCGGGCTTTTGCCGTTTCTCCCATCTGAATGTAGAGTTGGCTAAGATAGCCCATTGTTTCAAACTCTTCCTGAATGGCAAGAGCTTCTGTAAAACATTTTACTGCATAATCCGGACGTCCCATGCGTTGCGCACGTAAACCGTCGTATTTAAAAATCTCGAAATTTTTCTGATCGTTTTTCTGTTTTTCACTTTCCGGAGTTTCCGACTTACCGGAGAAGAAAGATTTAAAAAAGTTCGGCATGACTGTGTTATTTTTGAGTTACCTTGCAAAGGTAGTAACTTATTTTGAAATATGTATCATTCCATCCTGCATCTTCCATTCACCTTCCTCCAATAAATATTGGATGACTTCACTGACTCTCTCTTTCTCCGCTTCTATTTTCTCGGCTATTTCTGCCGGCGTATGCGGTTTTTGGGCAAGTAATTCTGCTATTTTCTTTTTCAGTTCTTCAAGAGACTCCCCGGTCAGCGTATCTGTTGCACGGTGACTAAGGCAAACATCACATTGTCCGCAGTTATGCTCGTTTTTCTCTCCGAAGTAGCGGAGCAGCATCCGGCTTCGGCACACATTCTCCGAAATGACATATTCTTCCATCGCCTTGATGCGAGCTTCATACCGGGCTTTACGCTCTTCGTAGACAGCAGGGGGGATGTGCACAAAACGAAGTTCCTGCCGTTCGCGTGTATATATAATATAAGGAGTCTTTTTGTGCGGAATATAATCTACGATGCGACGTTTGGTAAGCGTGACCAATATGTTATAAATCTGTTCGCGGGTCAGTCCGGTACGTACGGACAGGGTGGCTTCGCTGATATAGGCATAATCGGTGAACACTCCGGTGTAAGAACGGAGAATCATCTGTATCAGAGCTTCCGCTTCCGTTCCCATTTCCCGCAGTTTGTACAGTTCGTCCCGGCGAATCGTAAAAAGAATACGGGAAGCGTTGTCCTGTTCGTCCGTATATTCCAGATAACCTGCTTGAGTCAGTATCTTCAGCGCACTGTCTACCGGAACCGGGAAGTATTTGAACTTCCGGCAAAACTCTTCCAAGTTAAATTCACGTACACATTGGAAACCGTCGCCCATTGCCATCTGATAGTAATATTGCAGATGCTCGTACACATTGAGGATATATTCTTTATCGGGAAAAGTATCCACTACACGCCTGTGTAACGTCGTTCTGTCCGTTTTAGTATATAAGATTACGGCATACGCTTTCTCACCGTCTCTTCCTGCACGTCCGGCTTCCTGAAAGTAGGCTTCGAGAGAATCAGGGAGGTCAAGATGTAATACGATACGCACATCAGGCTTATCGATCCCCATGCCAAAGGCATTGGTAGCTACCATCACGCGAACTTCTCCGCTTTGCCAGCGTTTTTGACGGAGGTCCTTTACGGCATTATCCAGTCCGGCGTGATAAAAGTCGGCGGTGATATCTTCATTTACCAGTAATTCGGTGATTTCTTTGGTCCGTCGTCTGTTGCGGACATAGATAATGGCGCTGCCCGGTACCTTTCGTAAGATATGCAACAGTTCTTGAGTCTTGTTATCTGTTTGCCGTACCATATACGCCAAGTTTTTCCGCTCGAAACTCATGCGGAAAACATTCTCTTCACGGAAATCCAAGCGGGCTTGAATATCTTTCACCACTTCCGGAGTGGCGGTGGCGGTCAGTGCCAGTACCGGAATTCCCGGTAACAGCGCCCGTATCTCGGCAATTTTCAGGTAAGCGGGGCGGAAGTCATATCCCCATTGTGAGATACAGTGACTTTCGTCAACCGTAATCATAGAGACTTTCATTGACCGCAGTTTGGTGCGGAATATGTCCGTGTCCAGACGTTCCGGAGAAATATAAAGGAATTTGTAATCACCGAAGATGCAGTTTTCAAGTGCAGTGAGAATTTCCTGCCGCGTCATGCCGGAATATACGGCAAGGGCTTTGATACCGCGTTTGCGGAGGTTCTGCACCTGGTCTTTCATCAGGGCGATGAGCGGAGTAATGACAATGCAAATTCCTTCCTGGGCGAGAGCAGGCACTTGAAAGGTGATGGACTTACCGCCTCCGGTAGGCATGAGCCCCAGTGTATCTTTGCCTTCGCCGATACTGGTGATGATCTCCTCCTGCAAGTCGCGGAAGGAGTCATATCCCCAATATTGTTTTAATATCTCCTGATACTTATTCAATCGGCTTTATATCCTCGATTTGAAGTTGAACTTCGCCACGCTTATGCGTGTTTTCTTCAATGGTGTAACAGATGTCGAACGAACGTTTCGTTTTGATATAGCGCACGTGCGAACTCTGTCCGAACGCAATACCGTTCATTACATTATTCGATTTATTATCAACCAGTTCGAGCTTGATATGTTCCTGGTCGCGTCCCACCACTTTGCTTGTTCCATAATCATAGACGTGATGAGTGCAGAAAATGGGTTTCGTGTTGTCGGGACCGAAAGGATTAAACTTTTTCAGGTCGTTGAAGAATTTGGAAGAAATATCCCTGAAGTCGATTTCAGCATCAATTTCGATGACGGCACTGGTTTGTTCCGGCAGGATATGCCGTGAAACGTAGTCTTCGAACCGTTTGGTAAAAGCATCCACATTCTCCACTTTCATTGATAGTCCGGCGGCGTATGTATGTCCTCCGAAGTTTTCCAGCAGGTCGCGGCAATGCTCGATTGCTTTATATACGTCGAAGCCGGAAACAGAACGTGCGGAACCTGTCGCCATGTCATCCGTCCGTGTCAGTACCACGGCAGGGCGGTAATACACTTCCGTCAGACGGGAAGCTACGATACCGATCACTCCTTTGTGCCATTCTTCGTTGTAGAGCACAATAGAGCGGCGGTCGGCTAATCCTTCCAGATTGGCAACGATGTTGTTTGCTTCCTCCGTCATACTTTTGTCGAGGTCTTTCCGGGTTTCGTTGTACTGGTTGATTTGTCCGGCTTTCTCAAGTGCCGCCGAGAAGTCTTTTTCCGTCAGCAGGTCTACTGCTTCTTTCCCATTCTGAATACGTCCCGATGCATTGATGCGCGGTCCGATTTTAAACACAATATCGCTGACAGTAATTTCTTTTTCAGAAAGTCCGCATACATCGATGATGGCCTTCATGCCGATACTCGGGTTACTGTTCAGTTGTTTCAGACCGTGGTAGGCGAGAATACGGTTTTCACCCATAATCGGAACGATGTCCGATGCGATACTCACGGCTACGATGTCGAGCAACGGAATCAGATGATGGAATTCGATACCGTTACTAATGGCGAACGCCTGCATAAACTTGAAACCGACTCCACAACCGGAAAGGTGGGTGTACGGGTACGTATTGTCCAGGCGTTTGGCGTTCAATATAGCTACGGCAGGCGGGAGAATATCATCCGGCACGTGATGGTCGCAGATGATAAAGTCAATCCCTTTTTCTTTGGCATACGTGATTTCCTCTACTGCTTTTATTCCGCAATCGAGTACAATAATCAGTCCCACACCGGTTTCAGCGGCGTAGTCCACTCCTTTTTTAGAAATGCCATACCCTTCGTTGTAGCGGTCGGGTATGTAGTAATCAAGGTTCGAATAGAACTGTTGAATAAACTTGTAGACCAATGCCACGGCAGTAGTACCGTCTACGTCATAATCTCCATAAATTAGAATACGTTCTTTCTTTCCCATCGCCCTGTTCAGACGTTCTACTGCAATATCCATATCCTTCATCAGGAACGGATCGTGCAGGTCGGGCAACTGCGGGCGGAAAAACTTTTTGGCATCTGCTGCCTTCGTAATTCCCCGCTGTACCAAAAGTTGTCCAAGAATCGGGCTAATCCCTAATTCCTGGGCCAATGTCTGGCTTGTCTCTGCCTGTTCGGGTGTAATGGGTCGATAATTCCATTTGTGATTCATTTTATATATTGTTTTTTCTTTTTCTGTTCTCAAGGGTTGGAAAGGCACTTCTTCCCAACAAGGGGTAAAAGTACGAAAAAAAGCGGAAGTGTATAGTAGATAAGACGAAAATATTTCAAGGCTGACTTTTTGGAGGCTGATTTCTTTTGTCTATCTTTGTAAAAAGTGCAAAGAATTAAATTTGTGAGATTTCTCTGTTTATGATAAAAAGAAACTTGTTAATCGCTATCCTGATTTTATGCTCTATCGGAATAATAAAAGGGCAAACTGTGTCGGATTCACTGGCGATCGTGTCTGCCCAATGGAAGGTGGAAAGTCCTCAAAAAGGAATAATTCATAAGTATGCTTCTATCCCTCGATTATATCAGGGGATCCAGTCTGTTAGTCTGATAGAAATAGAACCCGGCGCAGGTTTGAAAGTCGATATTGCCGTTTCGGATGAGATGAAAGAGACGAGCCGGATTGCTTCAGAACATCGTGGCATTGCAGCAATTAATGGTTCCTACTTTGATATGAAGCGGGGAAATTCGGTTTGTTTCCTGAAAGTGGGCAATCAGGTTGTTGACACAACCACTTTGAGCGAATGTAAACTGCGTGTCACAGGAGCTATGCATGTACATAAAGGGAAGATAAAGTTAATTCCCTGGAGCAGGCAGATAGAAAAAGAATATGAAGGGGAAACAGGTATGGTACTTGCTTCCGGTCCGCTGATGCTGAAAGACGGACAGATTTGCGATTGGAATTCATGTGGTGCGAATTTTATCCGAACCAAGCATCCTCGTAGTGCTGTTGCCACCACTAAGGAGGGGAAAATATTGTTGATAACCGTAGACGGACGTTTCCCGGAGCAAGCCGAAGGGGTGAATATTCCGGAACTGGCACACTTGATTCGTATTTTAGGAGGTGAGGATGCGTTAAATTTGGATGGAGGCGGGTCTACTACCCTTTGGCTGTCCGGTGCATCGGATGATGGAGTCGTTAATTATCCTTGTGATAATGGGCGGTTTGATCATGCTGGGGAGCGTAAGGTGCCTAATATTCTTTATATTCATTAATACTACTCTTTAATGAGAGCATTTATTTAGCTCAATAACGGATGGGAGAGTGCTTCATCCAACTGTTTTACAGTTATGAGCATAATTGTGATATATTCCTTCCTCCATAAAGTTGAAAAAACATTGAAGTATCTGCCACCTGCAACAAAACGCGTATAATATATTAGTTTACAACTAGTTGTAGCGTTGCAGATACCTGTTGCAGATGCGTTGCAGATAGAGTATCTGCCACACTGTATAATCTATACATAAACCTATTTCCTATGAGTACGGAAGTTTATTAAATGCATTAAACTCCAGTTTCCAGGCGGGGAACTGGAGTTTCCGGTATTAGAAATTGTAGTTTCCACGGTAGGAAACGAGCGTTTCCAAGGCAGGAAACGACAGTTCCTATGTATGGAAACTGCCGTTTCTCCGTATGGATACCAAAACTATCTTATAGCTTTACATATAGAAACCAAGGGGTTTTCTTTGGTTATATAACGCGTTGCAGATACTTTATCTGCAACGCATCTGTCGCAGGTATCTGCAACGCTACAACTGTTTGTCAGCTAGCGTATTACGCGCTTTTTGTTGCAGGTGGCAGATACTTCTATGTTTTTTCAACTTTATAGTAGGCAAATGTGGTTCAAGCCAGTTAGTCTTTTATCTTGCGTAACTTCGCCTTTTTGATAAAGAACTTGGCTAATTCTCTTCCTGCTTTGGCATACGTTTCCTGAACGCGATACCCGGAAGTGAAATCAGTACCCCAAAAGTTGTTGGCAGAAGCATTACGGATTCTGATAGAGGCTACTTGCTCACCCGTTTCAATCTTCTTCACTTTGCAGCTTAGGTCGACAGATGCATTCTGACGCATGACACCCACATTCCAGCCCGGCTCGGTGAAGTCTGTATTGATTTCGATTCGATATTGAGCGCCTTCCGTACCTGCTGTGATACCAACTTCGCTCATATATTTATCGAAAAGTTCCAAGAACTTTGGCTCAAATCGTTCTTTACGGTCGCCATACCAGGCAGCTTTCCATTGATCTCCTTTGCCCTCTTCTTTTGCATTATATTCAGAGCTCTTTTTGTCTACATATTCGCTTTCTGTCAGTTTTCCTACCAGCATTTCATCATAAGAGAAAGTGAATTGTATCACTTGTTGGTCCTTGATGAAGTCGATAGTTCCTGAAGTCATAACAATGCTTTGCGCAAATGAAAATGCAGTAATGCAGCTCAATAGTAGAAGTGTTGTGATAGTCTTTTTCATGGTTCGAATTTGATTTATTGTTTGTTTGTTGTTAAAAGGTACAGACAAACAGTAGATTTAGAATTCAAAACCGAATCTGACTCCTACTCCGTGTAACTCCCATGTATCGTCATAACTGGAATGGTAATAATAACCTCCGGAACTGTAACCATAATCTGTTGAGATCTCATAATCCTGGAAGTTATATATTAAAGCTAAATTCAAGGCCTTTTTCCCTTTTAAAGAAAAACGTACTCCTACTCCTATCGAAGCATACGCTCCTTCTATGTCTCCTACAGCATATCCGGTTTTTACATCGGCAAAAGGCGTCACTCTTTTGTTGATGAAGTTAGCCCTGAAGTTAGCATAGATTGGCGCTGCAACAAGATCAGCATCCGTATAGTAGTTGAGAGCAACACCACCACCAACGAAGAAATAATTATTGAATTGATAACCGTGTGAGGTTGATAATTCAATTTTGGAGGCATTGTAGTCGCTGACATCACCGATGTATGCAAAGTCAACGAAACCTTTATAGCCTTTTAATGTATTTCTTGCAGCTTTGCGGTTGTTGGCCTCTTTGCGGTAATCTCTTGTGTACCGTTCTTCTTTAGTGATTTTCTCCACATCACTCATCTGACAGATGATGAGGCTGCCATCACTTGTTTTAATTTTTAAGGAAACATTGGGCACTTGCTCAATGATAACTCCTTTGATAATGCTGCCATTCTTTAAATACACTACTTCTGTGTAATTTTGTGCTGCGACATAAGTACTGATACTTAACAGTAAAGTCAGCAATAATAGTAGTTTTCTCATGTTTATATATATTATTGGTTTATAATTTCTTGAGTGCGCTATAAACAGATCCTGCCCAGTAGTTGCGCAATCCGAAACCACGTGCTTTTCCATCTGTTATCCATTCTTCAATGATCTCCTTTGTTTCAGTATTGAAGAATACGACTTCATACGTACCTCTGTTGTTTGATTTATCCAGGAACTGTGCGATAAATACCATACCTACGCCCGGCGTTTTCTGAATAGGTAATGCTTCGATAGCCGCTTTGATTTGTTCTTTACTAAGGCTATAGTCTCTTTTGGTAGTCATCAGCTCGGTCAAGTTAATGTTTTCGTTCACTTGATTGACTGCATCCAGTGAGATTTCCGTTACTTCTTTTTTCAACTGTTTTCCTACGTTATACTTCTTTGCTTCTGTGATAAACAGCTCATTGATACGTCTGAAAGCATCTTTGAATTGTATCGGTGATTCATCTGCACCGAAAACTTTAGCTTGGGAGTAGTCCACTCCATAGAACTTGATAGACTGGATGTCTTTCAATGCACTCTTGCCTTGTCCGAAACAGAACAGGCTCGTACTTAAGAATAAGAATAGAATAAGTTTTTTCATATACGTTAATGTTAAAGTGATATAGTTGGTTTACTAACTCCCAAAAGTAGAAAATAATTATCGTAAATCAATGAATTTTATCGTTTTTCGACTCATTGGAGGCATTTGAATTTTTGCGATGTATTCTGCCGACTCAAAATTAATGCTTGGAGCTACTCTTACTTTCGAACGGAACAGGTCTTTTATCTCCTTGGCAAAACCTTCGCTACGGTTTTCACTTCCGATACGGATCAGAATTTCATCCGTTCCCAATTCGTTGGTGTAGACTTCAATGATGTAATTCTTTACCGAAGGGATATTGTCTAGTATGTCGAACAGTGCGGGTGGATACAAAGTAGTCCCTTTGTATTTAATCATTTGCCCTTTTCGTCCGAGGATGGAACTAAGGCGAATCGTATTTCTTCCGCAGGCACAAGGTTCGGTATGATGGTAACAAATATCACCAGTCTTAAAGCGGAGCAACGGCATACCTTCTACTCCGAGCGTCGTGATCGTCACTTCGCCTGCTTCTCCCTCTGCGACAGGACGATTGTTGTCATCCAAAAACTCTACGATGATAAGCTCCGGTTGCAAATGCCCGCCATGGAATTCGCTACATTCGGTAAAAGACGACTGCATTTCGGTGGAAGCATAGGTGGAATATAGCTGTAAGGCAGGCCATTTGTCATGTATCTTCTGTCCGAGTGTATTTAACTGAAACTCCTGATTGCGCAAAGCCTCACCGATACAGATACATTTCTGCATCGAGCACGCATTATGGTCGATATGATTCTTCTCGGCAAACTCTATCAGTTTGATAAGGAAAGAAGGAACGACCATTCCACAAGTCGGATGAATCCGGCGAATCGTGTCCCATTGCAGTTCGGGGATGCCGTTACCTACACGGATCACTCCCATGCCGAGTTCGCGTGCTCCCATGTAATAGGCAAGTCCTGCCATGAAGCGGCGGTCGATGGTAGTCATGAGTTGCAGAATATCCTTTTTACTGCATCCGGTGGTGGTGAAAGACAGGTACTCGTTGTAAGATAAACGGTCCAGGTCCTCGGAAGTGAGAACGAAAGTCACCGGATCTCCCAGTGTGCCGGAAGTTGTTACATAGTCGATGATTTGCTCCTTGTCTACACAGATGAAGCCGTCGTTATGAAGTTGCAGGTCTGTCTTGGTGGTGACAGGTATTTGTTGCAAGTCTTCAATCTTCTTTATCTGATTGATATCAATGTGGTGTTCTTCGAACATTCGTTGGTAGAACTTGGAGTGTGCTTGCAGGTAGGTCAACGTTTGGGCTAACCGTTCTTCCTGATAGCATTTGATCTCTTCCGGTGAGCGGAACTGAATTTCAGGATTCTTTTCCATCTTTGGATTGTTTTTGAATTTTCTGTTGGATACGTTCTTTCTCTTGCAACTTGGGAATCGGTTTCTTTAATGCTTTTTGCCAGTACACGATGGCTTGTTGCGGTTGCTGCATAGCCTCGTAATAATCTCCCATTACTTCATATACATAATATAGAGAAGGATTGGAGGCTTCGTATGTTTTTAAAACATGATCTTCTATCTTCTCCTTTTTCCTGATCTTCTTCAATAGGAGCGGAGTCAGCTTCTTATAAGTAAGAAGATGCTGGAACTCCGGTGTTTCGGCGAATTCATCTGCCGAAATGGTCAGGTTGGAACTGTATATTTCGTGTTGCAAGTTAATCGTGTCGTTAAATATCTTGTTCAAGTCATAAGCTACATACTTTCCACATTGCCAGGGAGAGGTAGATACCCACATCAATCGTTTCTCCGGTTGGAAGATAACGGAATGATGAGCAATGAATTGATTGATAGCCATTTCGTTAGCCAGTCCCAAGTCCGCATCTTGCAAACCCTTGTGGTTGCGCAGGATAGAGGCGGCCTTGGAGGCGTCTATCGGCATATTTTCATTGATGAGTTCTTCCAGTCGTGCAAAACGGTATGGACTGTCCGAAGTACGGATATTTTCCATGTTTCGTTCATCTTTACTGAATTCCTCCGATTGGTAATGATTGGTGCAGATGAGCCGGTCGGCTTCTTTTCCTTTAAAGAGCACTGTCTTCTCCGGAGATTTCTCGATGATAGCGGCTTTGCCATCTTTGGCAGAACCTATCAAGATGGATTCGGAGACGAATGTCTTCCGTTTCTGTGCGATGGCAAAAGCCTCATCAATCGTTGACGCATATTGCAGGATTTCTCTGGTCAGAATGGAAATAGGGGTAGCAGAACCTGTTGGAACAGCGGACTTGGCGGCATTGATCGTGACGGTCAGCCCCGTTTCGTTCATGCCGGATAGTACGCCTATCATGCCAGGCCATCCTACGGATACGAACTTATAACCTTGATCCGGTGTATAAAAAGCCACTTGCTTATTTTCTGCGAAGGCATCTCCCACGTAGAAATCGAAATTGCGTCCGATGAGCAGGGACGAATCTGCACTTTGAGTTCCCCAAGTGGCAAACGAACTGCATCCTACTAACATATAATCTTGCATGGCATGTCCCAGGTCGTGTGCCGAATGGTAATTCAGCTGACGTTCGTAAGGAGTGCCGATAAAGTCGTATTCATGGGTGCATGATAGCGAGATTCCGTAGATCTCGTCGCGGTATTCTTCGAGAACGTTCTCACCCAAATGACGGTTGAATAAAACGATGAAGAACCGGAGGAACTTCAGATAACTGTCTGAAGGAACAATCTCACGAATCTGATCGACAAATACTTTCTCCTGATAATGAAGCAGATCAGAGGACAGTTTGCCGATGGCTTCTCCCCTTTGAAAGGCATCCCCTTTCACAAACAACTCCCACAATCCGCTTTCGCTGTGGCGCAGGAAGTTGCCGTCATAATATCGGAGATCGAGCGTATCGTTGTAGAGCACCTCTGCCGGAACCATGATGGTAGTATCTGCATGAGACACTTTTGTCATGATGATACCAGGTTCATGTTTCGGTGTCAGCATATCCGCTGAAAAGTAGAGATAACAGACTCCGGCTATCAATATCACAAGGAGCGACAACAGAACGCAGCTCGTGTACTTGAATATCTTTTTGATTGTTTTATGCATTTCCTACTTTTTTAGCCAGGTATTCTTGTCCCACAAATTCCGCACAAGTGAGCATGGAAGTCAGCGTTACCCCCAGTGCGCCATGCACGTTCAGGTTTTGACCCGTGAGAAAGAGATTACCCAACCGGCTTCGTGTAGACACAAAACCGATTTGCGGACATTTATAATCTTTGATAATTCCGTATGCTGAACCGTCCACCGTTCCGGTATAGTCGCGATAGCTCAACGGAGTGGTGGTGTGAATCTCTTCTATGTTGTCGGAGAAATCAATGCCATGGCTCCGGATAAAGTGAAGCAACTGTTCCGTCTTTTCCTTCTTGAAGGACCGGTAGCTTTCTCCCCGATGTTCGGGAGTAGTGTCTTTCCATGCAGAGAGTTCGTCCATATACATCGGTGTCAGAATCGAAATAACACTGGCGTATTGACTGTCTTCGGAAGAGGCTTGCATCGAAATCATGCAGTTGGTGGTCCGTCCCGGATAGAGCTGTTTGTCATACCACACTTTATGATCCCCATGCAGATAGAGGTTACGGTTTTGGTATGGAGTGCTCTTCTTTTTCATTACCAGATAAAGCGTGAAGATACCGTATGTGTTTTCGAGCGAGCGGATGCGGGAAATGTAGGCGTTCTTGATACTACGGTTTTTATCCAGTATCTCCAGGGTTCGTTGAGGATGCATGTTGGAAATCACAAAGTCGCTTTCCAATCGTTCTTCACCGTTGATGATGACTCCCTGTACTTTTTCGTTTTCAACAATGATGCGGGTGGCTTCGCTGTTGTTAAGTACTGTCCCTCCATTCGCTCGGATCACGTTAATCAATTCCAGGCTGACTTGCATACTGCCGTCCACAAAACGATAAGCTCCTTCGATGTAGGAATGGTTAATCATGGCATGTTGGTAGAAGGTGGAGACATCTTTCAAGCCTCCGTAGAGCAAGGCCGAGCCTGCCAGTACATTTTGTAAAGTGGGGTCCGGAGTAATATCCGCAATCAGTCCTGCGGCGGAGGTGCAGAAGTATTTCATTCCTTCCAGGGCAAGTGTGCCCTGTTTCAGATGGTCAACGCTAATCAAGTTACCAACAGTCTGAAGCTGTTCGGCATAACGTTTCAGGTTTTCTTTTTCGTGCGGGAAGGACCGGCAGATCGTTTCGATAAACTGCGGATACCCCATTGCATAATCGTATGTTTTTCCTTTATAGTAGATTGTATCGAAAGCCTCATCGTCCAAACGTTTCAGCTTTAGTTTGTCCATGATGCCGAAATAGCGGAAATACTGATTCATCACTTGACCTTCATCCAGACTTCCTACATAATGAATGCCTGTATCGAATAAGTGTCCTTTTCGCCGGTAGGTTTGAAAGCATCCGCCGAATTGCGCGTTTTTCTCTATGACGCATACATTGAATCCTTCTTTACTAAGAATCGCTCCACATTCCAGTCCGCCAAGGCCGCTTCCGATAATGATGATATCGTATTTACTCATGTTCGTTTGGTTTTCTGAATATATAAATAGTGTTTGAAGTATATTTGTCGTTAGGAATGATTTCTACATTCATTCCGCAAGTGACTGCTATTTTCCGCAGTTGGGTTTCTGTAGTGAAATGCAATTCTCCGGCAGTCCGGTTGAAATTGAAGATACGGGTGGATAGTAATTCCGTGAACCGGGTCAGCCTGTGTTTGGACGTATTTGCCGAGTTTCCGTCCCGTATGATAATCATTCCCTGCGAACGCAGCCGGTCAGCGCATTTCAACAGCAAAGTCCGTTGATGTTCATAGCTCATATAGTGAAGCATATCGTTCAGGATAAAAACATCGCTTTCCGGTAGCGGATATTCCAATGCGTTGCCGTGCCTGAACTGGAGATGTTCGTTGCGTAACCATCCGTGTTGTGCCAAAGCTATTTTATCCTCATCGTAATCAATTCCTAAAATATCCCGGTCTTCGGAAAGCATAGACAACATATAACAGAGCGGACCGAAGCCACAGCCGATGTCTGTAATTTGCCCTTGGACGGGAATCAGACGGTTGAACAGCCGGTAGTTTCTTTCCATCTTCACCTTGATACGGATATACCATTCAACGACCGGTCCTTTGTATATATAGTTTTGGATCAGAGCTTCGTAGAAAGCAGGATTGTCCGTCGTGTTCTTTTCCCGGCAGATACGGGCGTAACCTTCCTTCATATAGGCAGATATGCGTTTGGTGCGTTCCTGGTAGGTGGTTCCGAAAGAAAGGTCGTCTGCCGGTATACGGGGAAGTATTTCCGTGTAGATGATTCCTTTGCGGATATTGAAAGGCTGTGCCTTTGCAATGATTTTGTTGTTGCCGTAGAGGAGGATCGGAAGAATATCCAGTTGCAATGTTTCTGCCAGGTAGAAAGCTCCTTTGTGAAAACGCTTCATCTTTCCGTTGTAAGTGCGTGTACCTTCGGGGAAGATAGCGATGGAGTAGCCCTCTTTTACTTTTTTCCGCATCCGTTCCGTATATTGTTCGTAGCCTTCGCCTATGTAATAGAAATCGACATAGCGGATGATTGCTCCGAAGAAAGGAGAATGCCATACCCAATGGTTGGTTACCATCAGGATTTTAGACGAAAGAGACAGCAATACCAGAATATCGATGAACGACTGGTGGTTGGCGATAATAATTGCCGGATGCTGAAAACGTTCGTTAGCTTTGTTGATATGTTCTTTTTTAACGGCAGTGGCCAATAGTAGAATCCCTTTGCAGGTGATTTGTATCAGTCGGCATACCAAACGTTGTTTGCTGCTTTTCCGCACAGGCACCAAATAAAGGACAGCGATCAGTACACGAAGGAAGATACAACCGATAAAGAAAAGCAGGAAGAGCAATACGGTCCGTATCAGCCCGATAAGCGTATAAGGCGGCAATCCTTTGGAAGCGGGTCCTGCAATGAAGAACCGGAAAATGAGTGGCTGAATGGTATAGGCTACCAACACCACTGCTATCATGCCGAGAATGGAAATCAATGAAATGGATTGCAAAGCCGGATGCTTGGCAAAAACAAGTGCTCCCATGCCGACAACTGTGGTGAAAGCAGAGAAGAAGATGGCTGTTTTGTGAGAATTCAGTACCTTCTGACCTGTACGGTATTTGTTTTGTAGCCCGTCCATAATGAAGATACTGAAATCGTCTCCAATGCCAAAGATAAAGGTGGACAGGATAATGTTGATGATGTTGAACTCAATCCCCAAAATTCCCATCAATCCCAGAATGATTACCCAGCTGACCAGCATCGGGAGAAAACTCATCAAAGTAAGTTCGATACGTCCGTAGGAGAACCATAATGCGAAGAATATCAGGAAAGAAGAGATATACAGAATCAGGTAAAAGTCGTCATTGATGGCAGATACCCATTTGTTGGCAAAGTAGGAACGGTCGAAGATGACTACATCCTGGTCTTTGCTGAAGTGCTGATACACGGTTTCCTTATTCTGGTCGCTGATCCGTATCTGGCTGATAAGCATGGTGATGGAATCGGCAGAAGTTTGCCATTCGTTCAGTAGCTTGCCGGATAAATCGTCTTCTTGAGCGGTGTAGTGATATTCACCGAAAGGTTGGTTCAACCATTGATAAAAGGGCTCGAAGCTTCCCGGACGGAAACGATATTCAGCGGCAGCTGTTTCCAGCTGTTCACGGATTTGCTGTTGTTTTTCATCTGTCCAGTAGTCTTTCCATCTTTTCAGGCGTAGCTGTTGCTCTTGTGGAGAAATCAGAAACTGTGAGGCGGAAGCATAATCTTTAATCAGTCCCTGATCCTTCAGTGTCGATAACTTCTGATTGGTCACTGCATAAGTTTCGGTGGCCTGATTCATGTCTTTGCCTACGCTGACAAAAAGCACTGTCTTTTCGTCGCTGTCGAAGAGCTGCATTAATTTCTCTTCCGATTGTTTGAGGTGTTGAGGTTCATAGTTGAGGCTCATCATGTCGTTGTTGAAGCCGACCTTTTGTGAGGTATAGAAACAGATAACTGTAATGAGGAGAATACCGCCTACCAACCATTTATTCTTTTCGTAAGAATATGCGTTTATTTTCTCGATGATGCGTAATACGCGTCCCTGTTTGACGTCTGCCTGTCCTTTCAGGAAATGAGGCAGGTAAATGAGGCAAAAAAGAGTAGTACCCACCAATGCCAGGGAAGCGAACAACCCGAAGTCGCGTAACAGATCGGAACTGGTGAATATCAACCCCAAGAATGCGCCGATAGTGGTGAAACTACCTACTGTAAGCGGATAGGCTATCTCTTTAATCAGTTGTTGCACGGTGGAAACATGGTTCTGATGTGCCAACATGTGGATGGAATAGCTTAGCGCAATACCCATCACTGCCGAACCGGCTCCCACGGCAATGGCCGAGATGCTTCCTTTGATAAAGAAAATCAGAAACAGAGCGAACAATCCTCCGAAGAGTACCGGAGTAATAATCAATGGTATCGATCGCTTCCGTTTAAACACGAGTGAGATAAACACAATGATGATAAGCAGTGCCAGTGAGGAAGTCAAAATCGTATCTTTCTTGATCTGACGGGCGTTGTAGACTCCCACAGAGGGACCACCGAAATATTCAGCTCGAATGGCAGGAGATTCTCCCTGTATGTGTTGTAGTTCTTCTTCGAGTATTTTTATCAGTTCGTCATTCTTTCCGGTGCTGCCTGTACTGAATACCGGGGTAATGAACATAAGTAAGGTGGAACCGTCTTTGGAAAAGATATGTTCGTCATAAATCTCGTAGTTGGCTTCCAGTTGGAAGTCTTGCAAATGTTTCAGGGCTTCACTACCCAGTCCGAGCGGATCCCGGAGAATATAGCTTCTTAATGCGATTCCGGCAGGAGAGAGGAGATTGGTATAGTTCTTCTGCATGGTAGCTTGTATACCCTTCTCTGTCAATAGGGAATCGAATCGTTGATAATCCGTATCTGTCAGGAAAAGCGGGAGATGCTCGTAGACAAAGTCTGTGGCTCCTCCGATGAGGCTTTGGTCTACCTGTGCGAAAATTCCCTTAATCAGGGTTCCTCCGGCTTTTTCAGTCAGGGTTTGTTGCAGTTGTCCGGCAGCTTCTATCAGGGAATCAGGTTCTACCTGGTGACAGGTATCTGCCGAGGATAGCATAATGATAATCTTATCCTTGATTTTGAGATTGTCGAATACCTTGATTGTGTTTTGGGAGTCTTTGGTGTCGGGGAAAAATTGTGTGATGTTCTCTTCGAATCTTACTTGCAGGGCAAAGAACCCCATCAACAGGACACAACTGATGAGTGACAAATAGAACAGAATCTTGTGCCTCTCAAAATAATCATATAGTCCGATAAAAAACTGGGTCATATCTTTTTTTTCCTACACGCCGTGAGCAGAATGAACGCGATGGTTCCTGCCAGTATGCTGCATACGACTGCAAAGATAACACTTCCTATTAAATATTGCTCTATGACTGATTTTACATTTTCAAAAGAAAGTTCGTTTAAGTGCAGGTTTACAGGTTCTCCCAGTACTTTACAGCCGGTTACATAACTTCCGTACAGTAAAAATGGTATCATCGGAGGGATGCTGATGTTGGCTGCTACAATAGCTATGACTTTGTTTAATCGGAACAAATGCGCCAAAAACAACGTAATCAGCATTTGATATCCCCATGCCGGAACGATGCCCATAAATACGCCGAGCATGATGGCTGCCGTAATCCGCAGGTTAGATTCGGGGGAGTGGGTGATGTGGTTGGAGAAAAACTGCTTGCAATTCTTCCAGGTCAGTTTACGGAAAAAGTTTCGTGGTACGATCCAAAGGAAAGTGACGAGTACCAGTACCGTATTCAGAATACTGATACGGGTGAAATCACGGAACGGGCGGAAATGAGAAACCCGTTCTTCCTGTGGCGGATAATAAACGTGTACCGGAATGTTTTTAACGGGATTGCCTCCCCATGCTGCAAAAACAAGTGCTTCCAGTTCGAACTCATATTTGGCAGTGTAATACCACTTGTCCACATTCATTCGTTGGATAGGGTAGAGGCGGTAGCCGGATTGCGTATCTTGTAGTTTGATACCGGTTTCGAGGGTGAACCAAAAGTTGGAAAACTTATTAGCAAAGGTGTTCTTTCCCGGCATATTGTCCGAGGCTAGATTACGGGAGCCTACCAGTAACGTGTCCGGTTCCTTTTCTATGGCTTCAATCAATACGGGAATATCCGAAGCGAAATGCTGTCCGTCGGAATCAATGGTGATGGCATATCGGAATCCTTGCTTCTTTGCGAAAGATAGTCCATGTTTCAAAGCTACCCCTTTTCCTTGATTGACAGGGTGGGTGATGATGTGAAGATTAGCTTCCTGATTCAGTATTTCAGGTGTTTCATCCGTTGAACCGTCATTGACAACAAGGATTTCCGGTGCATAAAGACGTACACTTGTTATGACGTCTGCCAGTGTCTTGCCATTGTTGTAACTCGGGATGATGACGATGATCCCTAATTGTTTCAACTTTTCGTGCCAATAGGCTGTACTTGTTTGCTCCTTCATGCTTTTGGGGTAAGTGCAGCTTTTAGTTTAATGAAACATTCGTCTTTTATATTTTCCTCCTTTATAATGCTTCCTTTTCCTGTGTCCTCCTTTACAATTTCCTCTTTTGCAATATCCTCTTTCACAATGTTTTTATTTACAGTATTTCCCTTTATAGTACCTTCCGCCTGCAACTGGAACTTGCCTTCTTCTGTCTCTTTGAGAACCAATACGATTGCTATCCGAGGCGTTTCTATAGGATTGATAGCCGAAAGAAACTTGCAGGAAGATACTTGCGCTATTTGCAACTTTTGCTGACGAATATCTTCTACACATTCCTTGATAAGTTGCAATAAACAAACTCCGGGAACTACCGGATGTTCAGGAAAATGTCCCTGATAAACAGTGTGGGCAGGATTCAACTCTATCTGAATAGTCCAGGTGGTTGAATCCGATGACTCGGAGGAAAGGATAGTATAGAAGTTATCAAGTAGCATATATTAAATTTCTTTAGATAGTTTATCCAAACGGATCGTTAACCGTATCCACGGATGTTTGATTTTTATTTGTGCCGGATCACCCGGAGTATCGCCGGTGATGTAGACCACTGATTTTCCAAAGCCTTTTCCACTGGTTCTTTTTTGGGTAGCATTGTCTTTGGTGGCTTTCACACGGACGTCTTTTCCATTTAAGAACAAACGTCTGAAATCCATCTCTAACAGTTTCAGTACCTTTTCTTTTTTCATGGGTTCAATGCAGCTGTTGACATTAAATTGATCGTCGCGAAGAGAAAAATCGAAAAGGCTTAAGCCGAAGTAGGTAGACGCCACGATCCGGATTTCGTTATCAGGCATACGGCGTACTATCAGCATACCACTCATGTGATGTTTCATGAAATCCAGTTGGATATTGTATTTTTGTGATCCTTCCCCTTGCGTCAGTTCGATAATAGGAGGCATAGTGCTGCCTTCCCCGCTTATTCGTGGAGAGCAGGACGTTTGAACCTGTATTCCTAAGAATAACAGAACCGTCAGGCTAACGAATCGCAAACTTCGTTTCATTCTTCAGAGAGTTGAACTTTTTATTATAGAATTCGTATTCTGTGTAGTTTGTAGCTGTTTCGGACAGACGGAGTTTGTGTACCGACATATCTTTCTTGTCCAAATAAATTTCGATACCGGCAATATAGGCTTGTACTGCTTTGTTAGTCGGCTTTATTTTAACCAAATAATATCGTGCGTCTTCAAAATATTCTAGCTGGTAGTTGGATGACATCTTAGACAGGTCGCCTATCATACACGCAGTTAGCATATCCTGCATCTGTGCCATCATTTTGTTCGAACTTAGGTTCATAATACTTTTCTTGCCATCCGATACGATTTTGAGCTTACTGCCGTTTATCACGATGAGATAATCCATCGGGCGGAAGTATTCCATACAGATTTTATTGCTTTTTTGGTAGTAGAACTTCCCTTTGGAAGTAACCTTTTCGTCGAATACATCGAGATATTTCACTTGGGTAAAATCGCTTTCGATGGACTCCACGGTTTGTGCCTCCTTTGCCAGGCGGTTTTTAAACTCGGTCTTTTGCACCATCTTTTTCATGCTCTGCGCATGGACGGTGGCGATAGATAAGAAGAAAAGCGATAAGTATAGTAATAAAGTTCTCATACATTTTTATTTTATGCCAATAGTTTATCCGGACGGACAACGGTATATCCTTGTTCTTTTAGCAAATCTAGTATTTGTTTCACTAACTGGTCGCTGCCTGGCATCCGGTCGTGCAACAGAATGATGGCTCCCGGTTCAAGACGTTTCCGAATCCTGGCAAGTATTTTGTCCGGAGCTGACTGTTGCGTATCCAATGTACGGATGCTCCATCCGATCGAGGTGTATCCTAACTGTCGGACAGCTTTCGCAATCGTAGGATTAGTGACACCGAATGGCGGACGAAACAAAGTAATCGGCTGCGAAGTTACTCGTTCTAGTTCACACTGACAAGTTTGCAGGTCTTTTTTCATTTTAGAGAGTCCATATAACGGAAATAAACCGGAATGACTATATGAATGATTTCCAATTAGATGCCCTTCTGTTACTATACTTTTCAACAAGGCTTCATTTCCTTTTATCTTGTGTCCGATACAGAAAAAACAGGCAGTTGTCTGATATTCTTTTAGTACCTCCAATACTTTGGGCGTTTGAATGGGATCGGGACCATCGTCAAAAGTCAGGGCGACAACCTTCTCCGTAGTACGTTTTTTGCAAAACGACCGTAGATAAATTCCCGACTGAATGCTATAGGAAGCATAAACGAGAAAGGACAGTATCAAGAGCAAACATAAAAGGAGGCAAACAATCATCATACGCTTTTCCGAATTAGAATCAATGAGTGATTGATGGAGTGGTGATGATTATAAATCAATATATTGGTAGGGGTAGTGCAGTTTATTGATGTCTTTACTACTTTCCATACGGCATACGATGAGGCGGTAGGATATTCTCCACATTCGTCCTTAAAACTAAGATGAATACTTTCCGGGAAAAGGTTGGTTTCAAGCTCTTCATAGATAGAGTCGCTTTTATTCATCATAATCTCCTTAGTTATCATATCTTTTTCATTTATGATACTCTCCCCGTTTATAATACTTCTCTGATTCGTACTCTTCCCTTCATTCATGGTACTCTTCTTATAACCAGTGATTTGCTCGTGGTAATCACCTTGAAGGGATTGTTTTTTGTTCTTTCCGGTAACTAACCATTGAATATCCTGACACTCTAATCCGTTTCGTTGTAAAAAACGAATAATTCGGGAACTGATTTCTTCTGTCGTATGTTGTCCCGTGAAAGTTTCAAGTCCTCGTATTTCTGCTAACGGATGCTCTCCGGCTTCCCGGCTTAATAGGAAGAATTGAGCACCTTCTCCGGCTTCTATTCCTTTCAGCAGTCCCAAGCGTTGCTGAATGATGTAACTGGTTTCTGTCATTTCGTCCATGGCTCCCACCAGTATATTCTCGCTTCCTTCTTCTATTTTCATCATGGCATCCAGCAAAGCGCTTTCAAAACTTAGTCCCCGGTGAACATAAGTCATGTTATAGGTGTGTATTTGATGAATTAAAGCTATTTGTGCACCAATTGTATTGAATGTCGACTGAATAAAAGGAGTAGGATTCAGCATCCGCTCTTCATTATCTAACAGGTTGTTCAGAAACTTTTCCGTATCAACCAGGCAGCCCAACCCTGTGGCTGTGATAATTCCCCCTATCTTCTCGGGAGATAGTTCGCCCATACATTCCAATCCGCAAGCTACTCCCATTTTGACAATACGGCTCATGCGCCTGCGCAAAGTTGCATTGGCAATAATATCCTTATAATCGGGTTCACAAGCCTGAAGAAAAGGACGGTTTGCTGAAACATCGGGCGAATCATTTACTTTCGGATTATTTCCTTGTGAATGATTTCCTTGTGGATGGATAGAAGCGATGCGTTGAATATAAACTGGCTGCATAGGCTCAAAAACTTAAAGGTTCGTTCGTTTTGGAAAATTCGTTGCGGAAAAGAGGAGCGACGAGTCGTTTCCCCCAAAGCCGAAAGAATTGGATAATACATGGCGGATCGGCAATCCTTCCTGGAAAGACGTTTCCGGTATCAATCCTGTTTCTGATTTTACTCCTGTTTCTGACATCAGCTCTGTTTCCGGCATAGCCTCCGTGAAATTCAGATTCGGATAAATCATGCCTTTATCTATGGAAAGAACGGAATAAACAGCTTCAATTCCTTCGGAAGCTCCTAAGGTGTGTCCGATAAAAGCTTTTACCGAACTAAACGGTGGAACATGTTCTCCGAAGATTCTTCGCAATGCCATACCTTCCGATGCGTCATTACCGGGAGTACCTGTCCCATGTACGTTGATATAATCAATATCTTCAGGAGAAATGCCACTGGAAGCGATGGCTTCACTCATTGATAGAAAGGCGCCATCTCCTTCGGGAGAACTTCCTGTTTGATGATAAGCTTCATTTGTATTAGCATAACCGCTTAGTTCACAGTAAGGAACTCTTTGGAGTGAACTTTCTGATTGAAGCACTAAATAACCCGCGCCTTCTCCCAAATTTAATCCGGTACGCGAACGGTCAAAAGGACGACAATGTATTTTGTCCAAAATCATGAGAGAGTTGAACCCATTGAGCGTAAATCGGCAAAGTGCATCCGTACCTCCGACGATAACAGCATCCAGTTGCCCATGTTTAATCAGTCTCGCTCCCAACATAATAGCATTGGCTGCCGATGAACAGGCTGTACTGATGGTGGTTATAAAATCATTGATACCTAAATACGAAGCTATTAATTCTGTGCTGGCTCCGCAGTCGTGTGAAATCACTTCCCGCAATCGTCCCTGTTTCGGGTTTTTCTTGAAAGATTCATAGAAACGCTCGCTTAAATCCATACCGCCGACAGAAGTGGCGGAAATAAAACCAATACGTAACGGTTGCTGGTCTTTTTGCGAGGTTACTGACTGATTCGGTAATTGATTTTTTGGCTGATTGGATGATATACGCAAGTTTAGTCCTGCATCTTCCATCGCTTCTTTGGCGGCTATCATGCCTAGCAATGCTGTGCGTGATACTGTACGCTGCGGAGGTAAAGATAATAGTTGTTTAAGTTCTTCATTGCTACGTTTCACTTCAGATACGGGTACATCGAGAGCAGTCGGGAAAAGAGTTACTTTTCCGATACCATGCTTCCCTTGTTGTAGTGCCTCTATATTTTCGGAAACTCCGATGCCGATGCCCGAAACAACTCCCAATCCGGTGACGTAAATCTTCATAAGTTAAGCTTTCCGATTAGCAATGATGTAGTCAGTCAGTGTACATACCGAGTAGAAGATTTGTTTTCCTTCACTGGGATTCTCTATTTTAATACCATATTCGCGTTCCAAAATCAGGATGATTTCGAGTGCGTCAATGGAGTCAAGGCCAAGACCTTCGTCGCCAAACAGAGGGGCTTCATCGTCAATATCTTCCGGAGTGATTTCTTCAAGGTTCAATTCTTCGATTAGTTTACCTTTCACTTCGTCCATCAGTTCTCTTTTGGTTTGATCTAAATTATTCATAAATCGTTGATATATTATTAAGTTGTTTAAATTCTGCTTGGTAATGTCCGTCCAGTAGTTCGCACCAGCCTATGATGCATGTGCGTAACTTACCTTTCGCCATCACAATTCTTGCGTAATCCTCTAAGGAAGCAGTGTCGGATTGTTGACAAACAAAGAATGTATTCTCTCCCTGAATTTTGTGTCGTATACAGATTTCTCCCAATACTACATTGGGGAGAGTGTAGACAAATACGGCAGGACTGGCGGCTTTATCTCCTTCTTTATTGATGATAGCTTGATGTCTGCAGTCCGTATCCAAAGAGGCGGAAGCATTGGCAAGAATGATTCCGATTTCTTCCGGTCGGTAGTTGGTGTCTTTCAATAAATATCCGGCAGCTACATATCCCAGCTTACAAAGGTTATCCATCTTGTAGAACTTCATATTGTTTTCTCCCAGATACTTGTATGCTTCCCGGATAAACGGCGCAAAGTCAGTCTCCGAAGAATTGAATATAGCTGTTCCTTGGTTTTCTACCACTCCCGGTTTGATCGTGACTATATTGGCTGATTCCACGACAGCTTTGCAAAATGTCGGAGAATCGGTTTTCTGTTTCAAATGAGTGTTGGGGAGGGATAATACCAGTGCTGCATTACAGCCTCCAAAACCGGAAGTGGTTTTAATACAGCATTTCATCGGCATCGGCTGATGAGTACCATAAACGGTGATAGGCATGGGAACACCCAGTGTCTCATATCCTAAAGTTCCGTAGTATATTCCTTCTTTTAGTTGCTCTATGCAAAGTATGGTTTCGATAATGCCTGAAGCTCCTAATGTATGCCCGAAATAAGGCTTAAGACTATTCACCGGAACTGTAGACAATCCTGCCAAATGTATGGCTTTGGATTCCATTTCGTCATTATAAACCGTAGCTGTTCCGTGTGCATTGATAAAGCTGATATCTTCGGGAAGTGTTCCGGCTTCTTCCATTGCCTGATTGATAGCCAGCGCCAGTCCGTCTCCTGTCCGGGAAGGACCGGATATATGGTTGGCATCATTGCTGATCGCTCCTCCGGATAGAATAATATGATTTGCGTTTCCTTGAGTTTCTAAAAGCACAGCTCCACAGGCTTCGCCTAGACTTAATCCGTCCCGTTGTATATCGTATGGTCGGCATCGGTGTGCGCTGACTGACCGGAAAGACAGGAAACCGCTGGTAATAAAATGAGAAAGAATATCCCCGCCAGCGACAATCACCCGTTTGTAACGCCCTGATTCTATCCATCTCTTGGCAACAACCAGTGCCGAGACTCCAGATATACAGGCGTTGGAGATAACTTCTACCTGATTGGTTGTCTCAAAAAAATGCCCGATTCGTTCTGCCATTTTCCAAAGAAAAGTCGGACTATCGGCTGATAATTCTTGTAAAAAGGAAGGATTATCAATTGTTGATTGTACAGAACCGCTTGGCTTGTCCGAATTAGTTCTTTTTTCTTGATCGCTCAATAAATCAATATTTCCCTTCGTAGTAGAGAGCAACAAAGCACAGTCCGATTCTTGCAGATTCACTCCCGATTGGGAAATCACTTCCTGAATAGTCAATATAAACAGTTGCTCCAACCGGGTATAAGAGGAAATATCCAGCTCCTTTGCCCGCTTTTCTAATTGTTCTTTAGCTCTCTTTTCCAACTCGACAGAATCAATCATCCCTGCCAGAATCGGACTGTCAGAAATCCGTCCGGCTTCCTGCATACGAATCCCGCTTCGATAGTCATGGATTGCTTTTTTGTTTTCCGAAATACCGAAACCTAACGAACTAATCAGCGTATGGGCTGTGATGTATATATTTAAAGGATATTCCATTTCTTTTTCCATTCCAGATAAAACGGAGGATTGATAAGCTCCAGTTCTTTATTCAGGTTCAGGAACACTTGTATGGTGCTTCCGGTGGCCACTACACTTTGGTCGGTAGCCCGGTAGATAACGTATTCGAATTTTATCTTGGCTGCCTCACAGGCAATATAGCGTGTTTCGATAATCGCTTCTTCACCAAAGGACAATGATTGCTTGAACTGGCAGGTTAAATCTACGATGGGAACCATGTAGCCTTCCCGGTAAATGCTCATATAATCCAAACCATACTGTTTGCCGAAAGCTTCCCGCCCATCTTCAAAGTAGCGCACGTACTCGCCATGCCATACAATCTGCATGGAGTCTATTTCGCTGAACCGTACTCTGAAAGTAGTCCGGTTAGTCAAAGCTGCAATCTGTTGATTTGTTTTCCGTTTCATTCTTTTTTGATAAATATTTTCATCTTACATTCAGCAATCAGCTCTTCTTCCGCTTTCACTTGTGCCGAAATTAGCGTAATATCGAATACCTCTTGTACGACGGTAATCTCTGTAAATAATTTCATTCCGGCTTCCGGCAAGTTGTAGATTTTAAGTTTGTCTACCGAACCGATAAAACCTAACGGAACTTTTTCACCCTGCCGGGTATAAATAAACCCGATACGTGCAGCCGCTGATTGTGCGATATGCTCGATAATTCCCGGCTCTTGCAGTCTGCCTGCCTCACAAAATAAATTGTCGGTAGTGACAGTCAGTCCGGAATATGAACGGTTTTCTTCAAATCCGAAGAAACTGTCCACCATAACGATTGGCGGACGCTGTGGAATCAGGTTGAGTATTCCTTCTCCTTGTATGACGGCTTCTCTGTTCATTTCAATCTGCATTGTACGATGCTGTGTCCCATTCCTAAATGGTCATGTATCTCTTCGATTTCCAATCCTGCTGCTTCGATGCATCGTTGCATATCATCCGAATGATACATCTTGCTGTTTCCGTTTGCCATCGCTGTAAAATAGAGACTGATTTGTGTCAGGCAATAAGCGGCTGTATCAAATTTCTGCCGGTTCCAGAAAGTCTCCATAATATACAGGCGGCTCTCCCGGCTCATGGAACGGGCTGCACGGGTCAATATGCTGGTAACTTCTTCTTCCGAGAAACAATCGAGGAACTGGCTCATCCAAATAGCATCGAACCCTGTCGGGAAAGGCACTTCCGGATCAAGCAGATTGGCACCATGACCGTGGATACGTGTAGCTCCGGGCAGCTCTTTGGTTTGTTGACGCATCATCTCCAATTGTTGCGGAAGGTCCATGATGGTTACTTCCACTGTGTCGTCGTAGCTTACGCATTTGGTCGCCCAACGGCCGGTATTGCCTCCCACATCCAATAAAGTCTTGGGATGACGGGCGAAGACAATTGCCAGTGCTTCATCGAACGAACAATCCGAGTAATAATGATCGAAACCGAACCAGCTCTTTTGTACCTGTGAAGGCAGACTTGACAACCCTTCATAGATAGTACTCCATTCACCGAATACTTTCAGTCCTTCAGGACGTCCGTTGGTGATGGCTTCTTCCAGATGAAACATTCCCTGATAGTTGACATCATGGTTGAAATCCATATTGACACGTACCATTTTGTCATTGAGCAGAAACCAGCCGGCTTTCGCAAGGCAGTATCGCCCTTCACGCAACAATACGGTGCCAATAGTCAATGATGCCTCCAACAATACTTGTGCGCCATAAGAGGACAGCCCACAAGCTTTGCTGATTTCTTCTTGCGTCATACCTTTGCGCTCGTCGGCCAATAACTGGAAAATACCGAATTTAAGCATAAGGCGTGATACCTGAAAAACAATAGGCCCAAAAGCTATTTCTTGTGCCAGGCGTTGTGCCTCTACCGCTGTCAACGGCTCCTTGTCATATTTATTCTGTTGCATCTTTTTGTTTCTCTTTTAAATCCGGTGACTGCTTTCCGGCAGGTTCCCAGAATGGATAATAATTGAACCATTGTTCCGGATAGCGTTTTAGTATCTGTTCCAAAGCAACAGTATATTGTTCGAGCAGAGCCATCTCCGCTTTCTTTTCTTTTGTTCGTACTACCGGTTCCGCTATTATAAAATGAAAACGGTAAGTTCTTCCCGGTTCCCTCATAGCAAAGTAGAATACCACCGGAACTTTCATTCGCGAAGCCAGCAGAAAAGGACCGGCAGGGAAAGGAGCTTTCTGTCCCAGTAAAATTCCTGGCAGAAGTTTCTCTTTGTTCAGATAACGGTCGCCCTGGAAACATACATATTCTTTTTGGTTGATCGCCTCGGTTATGCGGAAAACGTGTGTCAAGTTGTCTTCATTGACAGGGATAATCTTAAACTCCTTGTCCTGACCGTTTTTCTCCAGGATCTCTTTGATTCTACGATGTTCGGCATCGTACATCACGATATTGATTTTCTTTCCGTAATCATCAAAGAAAGGAACGCCTATTTCCCAGTTTCCCACATGGGCGCCAATCATAATCACTCCCTGTTCACTGTTCAGCAGTTGCAGAAACTCCGGATACCGCTCGAATTTGAACTGATATTGATTTACTTTTCCATTACCGATGGCTACCTTGTCAATCAGGATTTGTCCTAATCGGTAATAGTTGAGTAGTAACATCTTCAAAGAACGTATCCTATTGTATTTCAGAATGTGACGGGCATAAAACCAGGTGCTTTTGGTTGCTTTCGGAGCAAACGGTATGAAGTAGAGCACTACCAGGCTTAGAAAAAGATAAGCGGCAGTGATGCCCAGATACTTAATCAGGTAAATAAAGAATAAGTATCCGAACGTTCCTCCCCGGGTTTTGCCTTTCCACGTCGACATATTTACTTGGCTTCCTGCATACGGGTGATAACGAGATCGTAGAAGTCCTGGAAGGTTTTGATACCTGCAAAGTCTTGTCCGGTTACATTGAAACCGAAATTCTTTTCTACCAGTACCACCATGTCGACCAAGTCCAGACTGTCCAGTTCAAGAGTTTCCATTAACGGCGCATCCGGCTGGATGACGTCGATGTCTACTTCAAACTCTTCTGCCAGAGTTGTTCTTATTTTCTCGATGATTTCTTCGTTTGTCATATATCTGTTTTCTTTAGTAATTTATTCTTTGATTTGGCGTATAATCAGGGTGGAATTGGTTCCTCCGAATCCAAACGAGTTGGAAAGGAACGTATCAAATTCCAGATTTACCCGTTGGGTAGGTATATTCAACTGTGCGGAAGCCTCGTCCGGTTCCTCGAAATTGAGGTTGGGAGCGATGAAACCGTTATTCATCATGAGGATGGAGTAAATCACTTCACTGGCACCTGCCATCCACATTTCATGTCCGGTCATAGACTTCGTGGAAGTGACATACGGGTGATGTCCTTCAAATACTTCCGCAATGGCTTTCGCTTCGTTCAGGTCGCCTACCGGAGTGGAAGTGGCGTGTGCGTTGATATAACTGATTTGTTCGAGTGCAATACCCGCATCTTTGATGGCCATCTGAAGAGAACGTTTCGGACCGTCCACATTCGGTACGGAGATATGATCTCCATTGGAAGAGAAACCGTAACCGATAACTTCGGCCAAAATGGGAGCTCCTCTTTTTACTGCCGATTCATAGCTCTCTAATACCAGACTGGCGGCTCCTCCACTCGGAATCAGTCCGTCACGTCGTTTATCAAAAGGTTTGGAGGCTTTCTCGGGCTCTGCTTCCTGGGTGGAAAATGCGCTTAGCCCGTCGAAACTGCCGACCGCATAAGGATTTACTTCTTGTGCGCCACCGCAAAGAATACAATCCTGCAATCCTGATTTAATGAGCAGATACCCCATGCCAATAGCATGAGAACCACTTGCGCAGGCTCCGGCAATGGTGAAGTTAACCCCTCTAAGCTTGAAGATAACCGACAGGTTCATTGTCACGGTAGAATTCATCGACTGGAAAATAGAACCGGATCCCACCAACGCTGTATTTTTCTTTTCACGAATGATGTCCACTGCGTTGATAACAGGGGCGGCACTACTATCATTACCATACAAGATACCCACTTCATTAGCTTCGAGAAAAGCCTCGTCAATACCGGCGTTACGGAAAGCCTCCAAAGTAGCGAGATAAGCATATTCTCCTTGTTCCGGCAGGCAGAGACGTTTACGACGATCTAATAGTTTCTTCAAGTCGGGACGCTCCAATATGCCCGTTAATGCAGAAAAATAGCCCAGCTCTTTCCGTACCGGATCTATGCCAATCCCCGATTTCCCATTGTATAGTGAGTCTTTTACTTCATCCAGGTTCTTGCCGATGCAAGAGTAAATCCCCATTCCCGTGATAACAACTCTTTTCATTATTTTGTCTATTCTATGCTTTTGTTTTAAGTATATAGTCCTCCGTTGATGGAAATCACCTCTCCTGTGATATAGGATGAGGCTGGAGATGCCAGAAAACCAACCAGATCGGCAACCTCTTCCGCAGTACCGAAACGTCCTGCAGGAATGTGTTTTTTCCATTCGTTCTCATCAATCCCTTCCGTCATATCCGTGCGGATAAATCCCGGAGCTACTGCGTTGACTGTTACCTTTTTCTTGGCGACTTCTTGTGCCAGTGCTTTGGTCGCAGCTATTACGCCACCTTTGGCTGCGGAATAGTTGGCTTGTCCGGGCATTCCCTGAATACCTGACAAGGATACGATATTGACAATACGTCCATAACGTTTGACCAGCATATTCTTCAATAAAGGCTGTGTCACATAAAAGAATCCGTTCAGACTAATATCGAGCACTTTGTTCCATTCTTCTCCTGTCATCCAGAGCATCAGGTTGTCTTTACGGATGCCCGCATTGTTAATCAGTACTTCGATGTATTCGTCAGGATGTTGTGACGCCCAGTTGTTCAAGGCAAGGGCAATAGCGGCAGGGTCTGTCACATCGAACTTCATGATTTCTCCGTTACTTCCTTTTTCCTGCACTAACTGCAACGTTTTTTCTGCTTCTGCGTCGTTACTCTGATAATTAATCAGTATAAAGTAGCCCATTTCCGCCAGTTTGCAACTGACAGCACGGCCGATACCTCGACTTCCTCCGGTTACTAATGCGTATTTCATTTTATTTATTTTCTTTTTTGAGATAGTCCATCATTCTTTCTATCTCTTTATATTTAGGTGTGTCATTGGTAAATACAGGGAAGAAGCTACGTATCTCTTCATACACCTGCCGGCTTTTGGGACTTAGACGATCCTGTATTTTCAGGTAGTCGATGGCTTGTGCCATTCCCATAAATTGTATAGCCATCACCTGATAAGAATTCTCAATGACTGTTTTTGCTAATAGAGCCGAGTTGGTTCCCATGCTGACAATATCCTGATTATCGTTGTTGTTAGGAATACTGTGCACATACATCGGATTTGATAATGTCTGACATTCGGCGGTAGTGGATGTTGCTGTGAATTGCGAAGCCTGTAAACCGTAGTTCAATCCAAGCACTCCCAAGTTTACAAAAGGAGGCAGGATGCCATTGATACGGTCGTGGAACAGATAATTGATCTGTCTTTCGCAAAGCATGGTCAGTTTGGTCACGGCGATTTTCAGTTTATCCATTTCGAAAGAGATGTAATCTCCGTGGAAGTTACCGCCATGATAAATATTTTGTGTGTCCGGATCGACAATCGGATTGTCGCAGGCGGAATTTATTTCGTTAATCAATACTTCTTCCGCATTCTTCAGCTCATCATAGATGGGACCGAGGATTTGCGGAACACATCGCAAGGAATAATAGGGCTGTACTTTGTGCTCGAAGATTTTTTCTTTGTGCACTTGGTTGTATAGCTCATTCTCTCTTTGAAGTACACATTTACTGCCCGCTACCCATTCTCTCATCATAGCGGCTATCTCTTGTTGCCCTTTGTGATGCTTGGCCTCGTTTAATGCCTGTGCCATGAAATCATCATAAGAGGCGGCAATCTCATTCATCATGACAGAAGCGGCTACCGACCAACGGAGCAGCTTTTTGGCATAAATAAGATTGACGATACCGATTCCTGTCATCACAGAAGTACCGTTTGTGACGGATAATCCTTCGCGGATGCGCATTGAAAAAGGTTGCAGACCGTTTTCCTCAAGCACAGTAGCGGCATCACGCAATTTCCCCTGATAAAAAACTTCCCCTTCTCCTATTAATGTCAGGGCAATATGGGCCAGTTGCACGAGATCGCCGCTGGCACCTACACTTCCATGTTCGGGTATGAACGGATAAATTCCACGGTTGATAAATTCACAGAGAAGAGATACCAGCTCCATGTGTACTCCTGATTTCCCCTGTAGAAAAGTGTACAAACGGGCAATCATAGCTGCTTTTACATAAAGTTCGGGAAGTGGTTTGCCGGCACCGGTGGAATGGCTTCGAATGATATTGTACTGAAGTTCGATCAGCGACTGATCTTCTATCCGGTATTGTGCCATTGGGCCGAACCCCGTATTGATACCATAAATAATCTTATCGCTGGAAAAAGATTGTAGGAAATCGAAGCTTTCCTCTACTTTTCGGATGCATTCTTTAGAGAGTTCCAGCTTCTCATTATCAAACAATACTTTATAAAGGGTATCTAAATTTATACTTTTGTCAGCTATCATTTTCTGTACTAGATATTTTATGCCTTATTAATTAAGGTACAAAAATAGGCAATTTCTGTTATATAGCGGACATGAATTAGAATAAAACTTTTTCCGGAGAATTGGTTTTGCTTGTTTTGTTTCTCATTCGTGAGGGGGCTTTTTCAAAAAATCTATCTATGCTTTTTGCAAGTCCCGTTCTTCATATTTGCAGATCGCCTCTATCCATTCTTCTGTCAGTGGCATGGATTCATGTCTTTCAAGATCGAAAGTAACCATAACAGACTTGCAGATACATTTTACTTCATTCGTTTCTGTGTCGATAACCCGCTGGATCAGGTGAAAGCTTTTGGTGCCTATCTTAGAAACAGCAGTCTGTACGGCG
The DNA here is from genome assembly GCF_015667765.1 of Bacteroides sp. 1001302B_160321_D4. Taxonomy (NCBI): domain Bacteria; kingdom Pseudomonadati; phylum Bacteroidota; class Bacteroidia; order Bacteroidales; family Bacteroidaceae; genus Bacteroides; species Bacteroides sp. 1001302B_160321_D4. The sequence continues at coordinate 138,431 of NZ_JADPLO010000007.1, forward strand.
ATATGATCGGATGCGAATATCTGTTTGACGAAATCCGCTTCGATATGGACAACGACAATCCCGATCTTTTCCCAATCTACTCCGGGGCATACTGAAGCGAAGTATTCAGTCTTTCCTAAGTCGTAAAAGGAGAAGTAAACTGTGTTGTTGACGTGACCAAATTTGTCTACATCATTGAATCGCAATTGGATAGGTAATGTGTGATGAAATACGATTTCTTCCATTGTTTTCTCTTAAACGTTTTAAATTCGACACAAAAATGGCACTTTTGCTTTCTTGCTTGAAATTGAGGCAAAGATAGAGATTTCTAATGATTCTGCTTTCGGAGATAAGGAAGATTTTCGTTAATAATCGTTTAAAACGAAGTTTTGGGATGTTTGTTCTGTTAGGGAAACACGCTTGTAATAATGTAATAGTTAAATTATTGTCTGCCAATAGTTGATTTTAAAGGGTAATTTAAAAACGTCAGGATAGATTTCACTAAATGGAATAAATGTGTTATTTTTGCGTCTTGTTCTTAACGGAAATTAATCAAGAAATGATAGAAGATATTAAAAAAGCCTGTCAGGTGATGAATGAAGGAGGAGTGATCCTTTATCCCACTGATACCGTATGGGGTATAGGCTGTGACGCGACTAATGAAGAGGCTGTACGCCGGGTATATGAGATCAAGAAACGTGCTGATAGCAAAGCTATGTTGGTGTTGGTGGACTCTTCGGTTAAAGTGGATTTTTATGTACAGGATGTACCTGATGTAGCATGGGATTTGATTGAAGTTGCCGACAAGCCGTTGACGATTATTTATTCCGGAGCACGTAATTTAGCACCTAATTTGCTGGCCGAAGATGGTAGTGTAGGGATTCGTGTGACGAATGAAGATTTTTCCAGAAGACTCTGTCAGCAGTTCCGTAAAGCAATTGTTTCTACTTCGGCTAATGTCAGCGGGCAGCCGGGTGCTGCTAATTTTAGTGAAATCAGTGATGAAATCAAATCGGCGGTAGATTATATCGTTGGCTTTCGCCAGGATGATATGAATAAGCCGAAACCCTCAAGTATTATTAAGTTGGAAAAAGGTGGAGTGATAAAGATAATTCGCGAATAAATGAAGGGAGAAAAACTTAGTTTATTGCAGCGTTGTATCAAATGGCGGGAAGCGAACATAAAGGAAAAGCAATTTATCCTGATATTAAGTTTTCTGGTCGGAATCTTCACTGCGTTTGCCGCGTTAATCTTGAAATTCTTTATCCATCAGATACAGAATTTCCTGACTAATAATTTCAATGCAACAGAAGCTAACTACCTGTATTTGGTATATCCGGTAGTCGGTATTTTCCTTGCAGGTTGGTTTGTGCGTAATATTGTAAAGGATGACATCAGTCATGGGGTCACCAAAATTCTATATGCCATCTCCCGTAGGCAGGGACGTATCAAGCGACACAATATCTGGTCGTCTACTATCGCCAGTGCCATAACCATCGGATTTGGTGGATCAGTCGGAGCAGAGGCACCAATTGTACTGACAGGTTCGGCAATCGGTTCCAATCTCGGGAGCGTGTTTAAGATGGAGCATCGCACGTTGATGCTGCTCGTAGGTTGTGGTGCGGCAGGTGCCATTGCCGGTATTTTTAAAGCTCCGATTGCGGGACTGGTATTTACCTTGGAAGTGCTGATGATTGACTTAACCATGTCTTCTTTGCTTCCCCTGCTGATTTCTGCCGTGACAGCAGCAACTGTTTCGTACATAGTCACTGGTACGGAGGCTATGTTTAAGTTCCACCTCGATCAGGCATTTGAACTGGAACGTATTCCTTTCGTTATCTTGCTGGGAATTTTTTGTGGGCTGATTTCGTTGTACTTCACACGTGCCATGAATTCGGTAGAAGGTGTATTTGGCAAACTCAATAACCCTTACAAGAAACTGGCTTTTGGTGGTGTGATGTTGAGTGTATTGATTTTCCTTTTCCCACCTCTTTATGGTGAAGGATATGATACGATTAATCTTTTGTTGAATGGAACGTCTGCCGAAGAGTGGGATACGGTCATGAACAACTCTATGTTTTATGGCTATGGTAATTTGTTGCTGGTTTATCTGATGCTGATTATCTTATTGAAAGTGTTTGCTTCCAGTGCAACAAACGGTGGAGGTGGTTGTGGTGGTATCTTTGCTCCTTCGCTTTATCTGGGATGTATTGCCGGTTTTGTTTTCTCTCATTTTAGCAATGACTTTGCTTTCTCCGCTTATTTGCCGGAGAAGAATTTCGCGTTGATGGGAATGGCGGGAGTAATGAGTGGTGTCATGCATGCTCCATTGACAGGGGTGTTCCTGATAGCCGAGCTGACAGGTGGATATGATTTATTTCTTCCGTTGATGATTGTATCTGTAAGTTCATATCTGACAATTATTGCTTTTGAACCTCATAGTATCTATTCGATGCGTTTGGCTAAGAAGGGACAGTTGCTGACACATCATAAGGATAAAGCTGTGTTGACGCTGATGAAAATGGAAAACGTGGTGGAGAAAGATTTCGTTGTCGTACATCCGGAAATGGATTTGGGCGAATTGGTGAAAGCAATTGCTGCTTCTCATCGAAATGTCTTTCCGGTGACAGATAAGAAAACAGGTGAATTGTTGGGAATTGTATTGCTCGACGATATTCGCAACATCATGTTCCGGCAAGAACTTTATCATCGTTTCACTGTTAATAAATTGATGATATCTGCTCCTGCCAAAATCTTCGATACGGATGGAATGGAGCAGGTTATGCAAACATTTGACGATACGAAAGCTTGGAATCTTCCGGTTGTAGATGAGGAAGGCCGCTATCAGGGATTTGTCTCTAAATCAAAGATATTTAATTCGTATCGGCAAGTGCTGGTACATTTTTCTGAAGACTAATCCGTGCCTAAGTAATGATAACAGATTTAAAATGATGAAGAAAGAGGACTTAAGAATAGTATATATGGGGACTCCCGATTTTGCGGTAGAGGCCCTGCGTCAATTGGTAGAAGGCGGTTATAATGTAGTGGGTGTGATTACGATGCCCGATAAACCTGCCGGACGCGGACATAAGATTCAATATTCTCCTGTCAAACAATATGCGCTCGAACAGAATTTACCGTTGCTTCAACCGGAAAAGTTGAAAGATGAAGCTTTTGTGGAAGCGTTGCGTGAATGGAAAGCGGATTTGCAGATTGTAGTTGCTTTCCGTATGTTGCCGGAAGTGGTATGGAATATGCCGCGACTGGGTACATTTAATCTTCATGCTTCTTTACTTCCTCAATATCGTGGAGCTGCTCCTATCAACTGGGCGGTTATCAACGGTGATACGGAAACCGGGATTACGACTTTCTTTTTGAAGCATGAGATAGATACCGGAGAGGTCATTCAACAGGTACGTGTGCCTATTGCAGATACGGATAATGTAGAAGTGGTACATGATAAATTGATGATGTTGGGAGGAAAGCTGGTTCTTGAAACAGTAGATGCTATACTGAATGGAACGGTCAAACCAATTCCTCAAGAAGAAATGGCAGTTGTCGGTGAACTCCGTCCTGCTCCGAAGATATTTAAAGAAACTTGCCGGATTGACTGGAACCAGCCGGTGAAGAAGATCTACGATTTTATCCGTGGACTATCACCTTACCCCGCTGCCTGGAGTGAACTGATTGCTTCCGAAAAAGCAGAAAGTGTGGTCGTGAAAATATTTGAAAGTGAGAAAGTTTATGAATCACATCAATTGGCTGCCGGAACAATCGTGACTGATGGCAAGAAATTTATGAAAGTAGCTGTACCGGATGGATTTGTATCTATTCTTTCTTTACAACTACCCGGTAAGAAACGACTGAAAACAGATGAGTTGCTTCGTGGTTATCACCTGGAAGATGGATGTAAGATGAAGTGATTTGACAATAAAATAGAATAAAAAAACCGTCCCGAACACGAGACAATTAGAACCTAAAATAAAAGAATTATGAAACCGATTATCGCTCCTTCTATTCTTTCTGCCGATTTTGGATATTTGGCAAAGGATATTGAAATGGTAAACCGCAGTGAAGCGGAGTGGGTACATATTGATATTATGGACGGAGTATTTGTTCCGAATATTTCATTTGGCTTTCCGGTACTGAAATATGTAGCGAAGTTAAGTAAGAAGCCGTTGGATGTGCATTTGATGATTGTGAATCCGGAGAAATTCATTCCGGAAGTAAAAGCATTGGGTGCTCATACGATGAATGTGCATTATGAAGCTTGTCCACATCTGCATCGGGTGATTCAACAAATCAGAGAAGCCGGGATGCAGCCTGCTGTAACGATCAATCCTGCTACTCCTGTAGCTCTTCTGCAAGATATTATTCAGGACGTGTATATGGTGCTTATCATGAGCGTGAATCCAGGATTTGGCGGGCAGAAGTTTATCGAACATTCGGTAGAAAAAGTTCGTGAACTGCGTGCCCTGATTGAACGGACAGGTTCGAAAGCCCTGATTGAAGTAGACGGTGGCGTGAACCTGGAAACAGGAGCCCGTCTGGTTGAGGCGGGAGCCGATGCGCTGGTGGCTGGAAATGCTGTCTTTGGTGCACAGGATCCGGTAGAAATGATTCGTCAGTTGCACGAACTGTAGTGGATGAATTATAAATATTGGTAAATTAGCTTAGATATAAAATATAAAAGTTACCTTTGTTGGAAAATAAACAAAAATGGGAACTTGGAGTCAACAGCAGGAGGTTAGAAAAGAAACCAAAGAAAGAGATAAGACTAGAAAAGAAAAATTGGCTGGTTATTTTTTTGATCTTTCGAAGCTTTCATTTGCTGGACTTGTGATTGGTATAATTATACCTCTATACGCCAACTTTTTGGATGAAAATAATTGGTACATAGCTGTAACGGGTATTGTTTTGACAACTTTGTCTGCATTATTAGCTAATAAAATATTAAAATGATATGGAAATGTTAGGTTTTGTTTTTACAGTAGGATGTGTGATTGTTGGAGGTATTTATCTGTGGACATTCACTAAGTCGGGAAAGAAGTGGCTGAAGAATCTGTGAAATAACTGCGACATTGTTTCTTTATAACGTCCATCGATATCCATTTATACGCCTGCTTATCCCCTGGATAGCAGGCATTTTTTGTGGAGATCATTTTTTTGACCGTTCATGGGCCCCCCTTTGTGGTATTCTCTTCTTTGGCTTTTTTGCTGCATTGTCTTTTGCTCTTTATTTTCTGAAGCGCTATTCGCTGCGATGGTGTTTTGGGATAGCTATCTCCGCTCTTTGTTTTACGGGAGGATGGCTTGGGATGACTGGACAATTGCAACAGGCTGTCTGCTCTTTTCCGAAAGAAGAAACTGTGTACCGGGTTTTGATAACGGATGCAGCTCAACCAAAAGAACATACTTACCTCTGTCAGGCATTATTAAAAGAACGTCGTGATACTGCGGGCATATATCCGATAGGACATACTGCGGTTCTTTATCTACAGCAAGATTCGTCTGCCTCCCGTTTGAAGAGTGGAGATGAACTGCTGATTTCTGCCCACATTTCTCCTCCTCTCAACAATCGAAACTTTGATGAATTTGATTATGCCCGCTTCCTGATGCGGAAAGGTATTAGCGGAACAGGATATGTTGCATCCGGGAAATGGATAAAATGCGACGGAATGAATAACTTTGACCTCAAAAGTACAGCCAGCTCTTGTAGAAGAAACGTGGTTTCACTTTATCAGGGACTGGGATTCAACGGGGATGAACTGGCAGTACTTTCAGCACTAACAATAGGAGATAAGACAGAATTAAGTGATTCGGTTCGTGAAAGTTATTCGGTGGTCGGTGCAAGCCATATTCTTGCTTTATCCGGTTTGCATATCGGACTTTTATATACAATGCTTTTTTTCATTCTGAAACCTATTGCCCGAAGAGGAAATATAGGTAGATGTGTGCGTTCTGTTTTTCTTCTTGTCTTATTGTGGACCTTTGCTTTTTTTACAGGGCTTTCTCCGTCGGTAGTACGTTCGGTCAGTATGTTTTCGATTTTAGCTATGGCGGATATGGTTGGTCGTGAACCTTTATCTTTAAATACATTGGCGGTAGCTGCGTGGTTGATGTTATTCTGCAATCCTGCATGGCTGTTCGATGTTGGTTTTCAGCTCTCTTTCCTTGCTGTTGCTTCTATCTTGCTTATTCAAAAGCCGATCTACCATTTGATTACCGTGAAAAGTAGAATAGGAAAGTATGTTTGGGGACTCATGAGCGTGTCTATTGCCGCACAAATAGGAACAGCTCCGCTTGTTCTGTTTTATTTCTCTCGATTCTCCGTGCATTTTCTATTGACGAATTTAGTTGTTATTCCTTTGATTACGATTATCTTATATGCTGCTGTCGTAATGCTTCTTCTGACTCCTTTCTCCTGGCTTCAGATAGAAGTAGCCGGAGGTGTTAAGAAGCTGTTGGAAGGACTTAATTTCTTTGTCCGATGGGTAGAACAGCTTCCTTACGCTTCTATAGATGGAATTTGGCTTTATCAGTCAGAAGTGCTAGGTATCTATATTGTCATCGCTCTGCTAACCTATTATTTCATGAATCGCCGATACCGGAATCTGCAAATCTGTCTTTTTTTTATCTTGTTGATGGGGACTTATCATGCAACGCTGTATTGGCTGGATCGTCCTCAAACGAGTTTAGTCTTTTACAATATGCGTGGTTGTCCGGCAGTACATTGCATAAAGAGTGACGGGCAATCCTGGATAAACTATATGGATACTCTCTCCAATGAAAAACGTCTGAAACACATGACAGCTAACTATTGGAAGCGTCATCACCTTCTTCCTCCCCAAGAAATAACGGCTGATTGCCGGCACGCTGAACTTAACCGTCAACAGCAGATTATATCCTATCATGGTTGTCGTGTATGTGTCATAAACGATAACCGTTGGCGAAACAAATCTACCGTTTCTCCGTTATATATTCAGTATCTTTACTTATGCAAAGGATATGACGGTCATCTGGAAGAACTCGCCCAAGTCTTTTCTTTCTCTTACGTCATATTGGACGCGTCCCTCTCGGAATACCGCAAACACCTACTTGAAAGCGAATGCAAGAAATCCGGTCTGCGATTTATCTCTTTGTCTGACGAAGGTTCTGTCCACTTTTTGCTCTAAGTACAAAGATTTATCGTACATTTGCACCTTGATAAAGTTTAAGAGTATGTTGACGAAAGTAATTGAACAAGCCAAAATAGACCATTTTTCCAAATGGTTTGAACGAGCTGACAAAATAGTAATTGTATCCCATGTTTCTCCTGACGGCGACGCTATTGGTTCATCATTGGGATTGTATCATTTCCTGGATTCACAGGAAAAAACAGTAAACGTAATTGTGCCGAATGCCTTTCCCGATTTCTTGCGATGGATGCCGGGCAGTAAGGATATTCTTTTGTATGACCGTTACAAAGATTTTGCCGATAAGTTGATAGCCGAAGCTGACGTAATCTGTTGTCTCGACTTCAATGCACTGAAGCGTATTGACGATATGGCAGATGCTGTGGTTGCATCTCCTGCGCGTAAAATCATGATCGATCATCACCTGTATCCCGAAGATTTCTGTAAGATTGTAATGTCCTATCCTAAGATTTCTTCTACTTCCGAATTGATATTCCGGCTGATTTGTCGTATGGGATATTTCAGTGATATCACGAAGGAAGGCGCAGAATGTATCTACACAGGCATGATGACAGATACAGGAGGATTCACTTATAATTCGAATAACCGGGAAATTTATTTTATCATTAGCGAACTACTTTCCAAAGGAATCGATAAGGATGATATTTACCGTAAGGTGTACAATACCTATTCCGAGAGCCGTTTGCGTTTGATGGGCTATGTACTGTCGAACATGACTGTTTATCCGGATTGTAATTCGGCATTAATCACATTGACAAAAGCCGAGCAAAGTAAGTTTAACTATATAAAAGGTGATAGCGAAGGCTTCGTAAACATCCCCCTTTCCATCAAGAATGTTTGTTTCTCCTGCTTCTTGCGGGAAGATACAGAGAAGCCGATGATTAAAATCTCCCTTCGTTCGGTAGGAACCTTTCCATGTAATCAGTTAGCCGCTGAATTTTTCAACGGTGGCGGACATTTGAACGCTTCGGGCGGTGAGTTTTTCGGAACGATGGAAGAGGCAAAAGCGGTCTTTGAGAAAGCGCTTGAGAAGTATAAACCTTTGTTAACAGCAAAAAGCTAAAGATGGAAGGTTAAAAGTGAATATGGAAAGGTTAAAAGATACGAACTTTCAACTTCCCCCTTTCAACTTTTAATGATTTTGAGATACATTTGTGCGGAATATAGCTAAATAACAGATAATGAAGAAACTTGTATTTTTATTTCTCTCTTTGTTAACCGCCGGAAGTCTGTTCCAGGCATGCGACAATTCGAAGACTTATGCAGAAATGCTGGAAGACGAGAAAAATGCGGTGAATAAGTTCATCAAAGATAATGATATTCGTGTCATTTCACTGGAAGAGTTCGAAAGAGACACTGTTACGGCTTCAAAAGAAGCTGGGGATGGATATGACGAATATGTTGCTTTTTCCAACGGCGTATATATGCAGATCGTAGATCGTGGCGGGAAAGAGGAAGGTGAGAATGGGGTTGAGTTTATTAATGAAGTAGACACTTTTGCTAATAATAATGTCATTTGTACTCGTTATGTAGAAAAGGATATGATGACAGGAGAGGTTACTTGTTTCAATGTACCATTAGAAGAATGGATGGATGCTCCTGATTATTATAAGTTTCCATTAACATTCCGTTATGTACAAAACGCGTCTACTGTTTATGGAATCGTTTTATCCGGTAGTTTGGAATATGATTTATTATGGGTTAATCAAGGTTATGGAACTGCAATTCCATCCGGCTGGTTGATTGCCTTACCTTATTTGCGTAATAATGCACATGTACGCTTGATTGTACCTTCTAAGATGGGGCATACAACTGCACAACAATATGTCAATCCTTATTTCTATGATATCTGGAAGTTTGAGAAAGCAAAAAGCTAAAGCACTAACATTAGATAAATCTTTTAGTTAAAAACCTATGACTCTAATCAAATCTATCTCTGGAATCCGCGGAACCATCGGCGGAGGAGCGGGAGAAGGACTGAACCCGCTTGACATTGTAAAATTCACCTCGGCTTATGCTACTTTAATTCGTAAGACCTGCAAAGCGAAGAGCAACAAGATTGTTGTGGGACGCGATGCCCGCATCTCGGGTGAAATGGTAAAAAACGTAGTAGTCGGCACATTAATGGGAATGGGCTGGGATGTAGTAGATATTGATCTTGCTTCTACTCCGACCACAGAGCTTGCTGTAACTATGGAAGGCGCTTGTGGTGGCATCATCCTGACAGCTTCTCATAACCCTAAGCAGTGGAACGCACTGAAGTTACTGAATGAACATGGCGAATTTCTGAATGCAGCCGAAGGCAACGAAGTGCTTCGTATTGCTGAAGCAGAAGAATTTGACTATGCCGACGTAGATCACTTGGGCTCTTACCGCAAAGACCTGACTTATAATCAGAAACATATCGACAGTGTATTGGCTCTCGACTTGGTAGATGTAGAAGCTATCAAAAAAGCCAATTTCCGTGTAGCTATTGACTGTGTAAACTCGGTAGGCGGTATTATTCTTCCCGAACTTCTTGAACGTTTAGGTGTGAAACATGTAGAAAAACTCTACTGTGAACCTACCGGAAACTTCCAGCACAACCCCGAACCGCTTGAAAAGAACCTCGGTGACATCATGAACTTAATGAAAGGTGGAAAGGCCGATGTAGCTTTTGTTGTAGACCCCGATGTTGACCGTCTGGCAATGATCTGCGAGAATGGCGTAATGTACGGTGAAGAATATACATTGGTTACTGTTGCCGACTATGTACTGAAACATACCCCCGGTAACACTGTTTCTAATTTAAGCTCTACCCGTGCTTTGCGTGATGTAACTCGCAAGTATGGAATGGAATACAGCGCTTCTGCCGTAGGCGAAGTAAATGTGGTAACGAAGATGAAAGCAATCAATGCTGTTATCGGTGGTGAGGGAAATGGTGGAGTAATTTATCCTGCCAGTCACTACGGACGTGATGCATTGGTAGGCATCGCATTATTCCTTAGCCATCTGGCTCACGAAGGAAAGAAGGTTAGCGAGCTCCGTGCTACTTATCCTCCTTACTTCATTGCTAAAAACCGTGTAGACTTGACTCCGGAAATCGATGTAGATGCTATCCTTGCAAAAGTAAAGGAAATCTATAAGAACGAAGAAATCAACGATATCGACGGTGTGAAAATTGACTTTGCTGACAAATGGGTACATTTGCGCAAGAGTAATACAGAACCGATCATCCGTGTGTATAGTGAAGCTTCTACCATGGAAGCTGCCGAAGAAATCGGTCAGAAGATAATGGATGTGATTAATGAATTAGCAAAATAATATCCTGTAAAATAGGATTTTATTTATAACATTTGAGTCTCGTATATCATAAAGATAACTGAATAAGTTGTCTCATTGATATACGAGACTTTTTATTAGGATGATATCCACTGAATGATAATAGTTACTCTTCTCCTTGAGAATTAACAATAAAGTTTCTTTTGATTAAGTCTAAACTTCCTTTCGTCTAATAGTAAACTTCTCTTTTGTTATTTACAAACTTAAAATGAAAGCTTCATTTTTATAAATGCAAGCTTTGTTTTTAAAAACGGAACCTTTGTTTTTATAAATGAAGCTTGCATTTATAGATTGGAAGGGATGAAACAGGGAAAACGCACGAGTTAAAACGCTTTAATAAAGTTGTTTATCAAATTAGTTAGATACTCATCACTCCATCCAGC
>NZ_JADPLO010000080.1:0-22946 GCF_015667765.1 Bacteroides sp. 1001302B_160321_D4
CTACATACTTTAAAATTTGAAATTCAAAGTCTTTTCTTGTGTCATAATAATACCAGTTGTCTCCAAATTGAAATACTATATAATTAATGTCTTCTTCTTGTAATGTTTGAATGTTTTCCATTGTATTGAACTTGATATTGTTGTCAGTATCAGTACGGAAGATGGACTTAATCATACTAGTATCTTCATAGTACATTTTACCAAAGCCCGTGATTTCAATAACATCTTCATCTATGATATTGAAACACATCTTATTATTATCTAGCCAATTTAATAAATCAGGATTCATATTTAAATTTTGTTTAATTTATATTCGGTTAAAGTTTTCAGTCTGAAAGCGAATGTGTCATATATCTCCCAAAAGTCCATGCTGTCGAAATCTTGGCTGGAATCTTCTATATCGGCAACATAGCAATCAAAATATTCATTTAGTTGATCACCTGTCTTTTTTATAGCTTCTGTAGCGTCTCCATCATATCCAATGACTATTGTATGAACCCCTTTTGCCTGTAACTTATAAATTTGTGTATCAGAGATTTTCTTCCCGAACGTAGCAACAACAGCCACAGATGGGTTATTGTACAGGTTTAATTTTCGCGTAAGTGCAATGACATCAAACACTCCTTCTACAAGAATTACGGTATCTGTTTCGTCTTCAATTATACTATCATAGTTGTATAATAATTTGACAAAATCGTTTTCAGTGCTATTCCTATAACGCATAATTTGGAATTTTCCATTATGACTTGCTTTACGGTTATATTCATCAATATCAGCTTTATCCCAAATATGCCGGGAAATATACCCAACAATATCTCCATTGTCTATAATCGGAAATATTACATAATCATCAAACTTAAAGTTCATGTTACGTGTAGTGCCAACAGGAAAGAAATCGTAATCTTCTTCAGTAAATCCACGTTTTCTTAAATACCGATTAAAATGAGTGCGCTTATAATATTCAGGCATTTCCACAACACACAGAGAGTCATCTATTTCCCTGTCATCGTTTTCCAGAAAAGAGAAATCATTAATTTTTTTATCTCCATCCAGATCAAAAGTATCTGTTATAATTAAGTCCTGACGGCCTATATCTGTTAGCAATTGTTCTAATGTCTGGGTTGAACGTCCACACGAAAAGCAGTGTGCCATAAAAAGCTTTTTCCTTTCGGTTGCTTTACCTATATATATACCGTATTTCCCTCCTTCATGCCCACAATAGGGGCACTGGGGGACAATCAAGTTCTTTCCGCTACCATCCGGTTTTGCATGTAGTTCAATAGAAAGTTCTTGGATTATATACTCTTTTTCTTCTTTACTCAATTCCATATTACGCAACTTTGCTGATATTTAATGTTCTTGCTCTGTCATAAAAACATTCGTTATCATAATCAGTAGCAATTTTAAATGGGTCTCCTTTTTTGAAAAATCGTGATTTTGCAACATTTAGGCGCATGACATTTTCGCGCATTTCATTGATGCTTTGATTAAGAGTAATAAGATGAGTCATTGGTCTGCTCAAACCTTTGGCTTCTGAACAATTATATTCAGTCAATACATTTTGTTCATCGTTAAGCCACTCTCTATTTTCTATAGTTGCCTGATAAGTCACAACCATCCAGACATTTTCGTCACCTGCCAAGTCCTTTAAATCATTAGCTACAGCAACTCGTTTGTGGCGTTCTCCATTTTCTGACCATCTACGTCCGCTGGAATCTGTTAGCAAATCCATAGAATCTATGATAACAACATCTGGAGATATGCCATAGATTTTTTTGTATTCAGCAATACCATTTTTTATATCAATGGTAGACACTTGATTAGCGAACTTTGGAAAGGATTTGACCTTTAGGGTGCCAGACATTGCTTTGATTTCTTGTATCATTCGTTCTAATTCCCGGTCTTTTAGTGTACCAGTACTATAACGATAAGAATTACAGGAAACTAGTGACGCGGCATAAGCATCCACAACTTCATCTTCAGAACCTTCTAACTGGAAATGAAGTACGTTTAATCCGTCTATTTGAGAGGCGCATTTTCCAATCCAACGTGCGGCATGACTTTTCCCAACACCAGTAGGGGCTAAGAGGCATGTTAATTGAGTACGTAAATCTCGTCCACCGTTCATTTCATCCAGACCATCAATATAAAATCTGGTGATTGGTTTAAATCTTGACTCTTGATTGTGTTTTTCTCTATTACGCCTAAAACGGGATTCAAAGGTTTCGACTACATCAACAAAAGAGTTTTGACGCAAGCTGAAATCATTTTGCCATTCTGCAAATGATTGGAGCAGCTTCATTGCTTTGTCACGATCCTGTTTTGCATAAAGTTCACCTATCTCTTTGTAAGTCTTTTGAAATTTTACTTGTCTTAGATAATTTTCAAACTGTTCCAATATAATTTCCGGCTCAACTCCTTCGGCGCAGTCTTTTATATCTTCTAACAGTGCTGAAACCTCTCTGTTGACAGAAACTATCTGGCTGATAATATTAAGGGTAGGGGATGATTTGTGTTCTGCGAAGTATTTGCACAGATACCCCTGCAATGCTTGAAAATCTCTACCAGGCAGGTACGATTTCTGCATATATTCACACACTAAGTTACATACATAGTCGTATGTAAAACAAGCGTAATATAATTCAAATAAGAAATCTTCTGTTAATACGTTATCTTCTTTCGCCATATTCTTCGAGTCTTATTCGGTATAACTCTGGATATTTTATCGCGGTTTCTTGCTTGCATTTCTCAACATTTGTGCATATTTGACATGCTGGAGAGAATGGACTCCACATCAATGTGGATGTAGAGCATATTAGAAACCCAATATCTGTGTTGATACTCCGTTTCTTAGTGCATTCTTCAGATGGCATATAAATATACTTAGACTGAGGATGCTCTTTTTTACAGATTAGTGAATTTAGATAGGCTCTGGTTAGATTGGCTTCAGATAACCATTGGTCTTCCAGATATTGCTTGGATTTGGAAGACATTGATAGATATTTTTGAAGAGCGGTAGTCCCAAATGTTTTTGGAGCTAATGTACGTTGATATTGGGCATTCCTGTTTTTATGAAGCTGGAATACACAATAGTCTACAAGTCGTGAAGTATTAAATTCTCCACCACAAATTTGAGTAAAGTTGACAATAAATTTGGATAGTTGGCGTTTGGCTTGCCCTCCCTCTGGGAATGAGAAGGAGGGGTCTACCAAACGCTTGGCTATTTCTGTATATACTGTCTTAATCTGTTTCGTCAGTCGTTCTTCTTTTTCCATCACGAGTCAATAGTTGTTGAAGTTGTTGACGCGCCAAGAATAATCGACTTTTGACAGTTTCGATATTGCGAGATTCTAAGGCACCATTCCGATATTCGATTTCGGCAATTTCTTTGAGTTTATATCCTGCCTGTTGATACAAAAGTGCGCTTCTGTATTGTGGTTTCAACTGTTTTAATGCAGCTAAAACATCATCGCTGTATAACTCTTGATAATTGTCAATACCCATTACGTTAGAGCTTACTTCGTCAAAATCTACAATAGATTCACTGGAAGAAAATGTTTCCACATCGTTATCATCACTCAACATGTCTTGATGCTTTTTTTTACGTTGATCCAAATCAAAAACACATCGTTTGGTTACAATATGGAGCCAGGTTTGTACAGAACGCTCTGGATTATATGTCTCGATATATTTATACATGTTGGTAAGCACTTCTATGTAATTGTCTTCTATGTCAGAAGGATTAAAAGTATAGCGCATACATAACTTGTATATCATTCGGTTGTACGGTGTTACGTATTTATCAAATAGGGCTTTTCGCCGTGCAGCTACTTCATCACTTATTATTATGGGTTCTGTGGTAACTGCTGAGTATGTCTCTTCCACGCCTCTTGAACATTGAGCACAAACAAGTGATCCGAGTTCATCAATTTGTGGACTTCACAATACTTCTTCCACTTATTATTACTAGAGATAAAATTACTTCTTACCTCGTTGTCTGTTGGCTGGGGTTGTTTACTAAGGAATTCGTAAAAATCTCCTAGCAAGCTTCCTAGCATCATTAAATGGGGCTGGCCTTCTCTTTGTTGCCTACGCCTTATGTTTCTTGCGTAACTCATTTTCTGTCTAAAGTTTGTATATTCTTACATAATATTTGAAGATGTGGGTTGCATCAGCCATGTTGTCATCGACTGGTGTAATATTCCATCGTTTGATGCAATATTCAATCATCTTCTTTTTGTCAGCTTTTCCGTCACCGGTTGCCCATTTTTTTACTGTGCTAACGTTTATGAATTTTGGTTCCGGGAGTCCAAGCTGGGCGCATATCAGATATAATATGCCTCTAAATTCGGATAGTTTTCGCGCTGCAATGAAATGCTTTGAAACGCATACATCTTCGGCGATAATCAATTTGATGTTGTATTTTTGGATAAATTCAACCAGTGTGTCATAAAACATTTTATGTTGCTCGATCGCATTTTTGCCTTTTCTTTGGGTAAAATTCCATGTTCCTGATTCATGGGTTGAGTAATATCCACAGTGCTCTGCTATATCTAATGCAAGCACATTATCACGTGTAATTTGATTTATTGACTCATTTTTAATGTTTTTTGATTCGTTAATCATTCTATGTATGAAACGCCATTAAGTTTATTGACTACAGTCTTGTATGGGTAGCCTTCAGCTATATTTCCATGACTGACTACCAAAGATGTAATCTGTAATTGATTGAGGGCATCAAAAATGTTGGAAAGCCCTTGTTCGTCAGTGGCTTCTAATATCTCATCAAGTATCAGGAGATCTAGTCCTTTATCGTCATCGCAATTTACATTGGTAAGTTTGTGCATTGCCAAAATATTAGCCAGATTAACTCTTGCTTTTTCACCTTCTGAAAATTTATCAAAAGAGCCACAATCTACACCATCGCGAATAAGAGAAATGGAAATCTTATCTCTGATTTTTCCGCTTTTTAAGACTGTAAAACCGGAAAATGCAATACGAATGTCACTACCAATGGCCTCCAGAAACTCGTTAGTTATGTGACTAAGAGCATCAATTTTAGTATTAGCCAGATGGGTTTTAAATTCAGTAAAGGTTGCTTCTTGCTCTTTATATGAATTTAATTTCCGTTCAATAGTTTCTTTTTCAGAAATGGCTAATACCAATTCTTTCTCATATTTTTTCTTGTTGGCTTTGAGAGATTCTATCATGTCAGTTTCGGAAGAGTTTTCGATGTCACGAATAGATTCTTCGTATGACTGAATAGCTCCATTAGCATTGTTAATATTCAACTCGGCCTGCTTTGCTTCGTATTCTTGCTTTCTAATAGCTTCATCTAATATTGCATAAGAATCATCAAATAAATTAGTACGCGCATCATCAATGGATTTCTGAAGGGTATTCATTTGATGCTGGAGGTTTTGCATTTTATTGGTTAAATAAGACGTATTACGTGATAATTCATCCAATGCCGTACAAGTCTCGGTAATCTTATTCGACCATTCTATTTTACTGCGATTCAATTCATCCTGTTCTTTACGAGCTTCGCGTCCTTTTGTTGTAATATCTGAAATGCGTTTTTCATTAGCCTCAATATTTTGGAGAATGTCTTGTGTCTCTCCATTTCGGTCTTGCAATCTTAGTTTAACCTCGTTTATATCTATATCATTAGCCAATGTGAATTCATGTTGACATTTAGGACAAACGATAATTCCGGCAAGTTGTTTTTGGAGGCTGGCTATATCTGCTTCCAACTTAGTCCTTTGTGATCTAAGATTACTATTCTCGGCATCCAACTTTTTAATAGAATCCAATAATTCATTTATTTGATTCTCAATTTTGGTGGATTTCTTTTTGAAGTTTTCTTGAAACTTCTCATGTTGTTTTAACAGCTTCTCATAAGAGGATTTGGCTGTTGCAATCTTTTTCTCATGCTGAATCAGCTGTTGTTGTACATTGGAATATTCTGTTGTAACAACCTCCAATTCTTTCTGATTTTTAATTGATATAGCTGCAAAATCCTTAGGTAATGGCAAAGCGCATGAAGTAAAACGTTCTGAAATAATTTCAAAACATGCACCGGTATCTTTTTTACTGTTTTCCAGTTTTTGCAATACTTCATCTGTTTTATCATATTGCTCCAGTAACTCGTCACTTTTATTTATGAGAACATTTTGCTCACGGATATAAGCTCTTTTCCCGGCAATAGCTTCATTCCAGTTTGCTATACGTTCAGCTTTCTTTTGTGAACGCTCTGTTGATTCTGTAATAGCTGTGTTGATTTGCTCTTGTAATGTTTCAACACGTCCGGTATGATTCGCTACATTCAATTCTGCTTGTTTTAATGATTCTTGAATCGGTATCATATCCTCTTGTAATGCAGCGATAGATTCATCCACCATTACACCATTACTGAAACGATTAATGATTTCTTTTTTCTCGCGATCAGAACTGGAGAGAAATGACGAATATTTGTGCTTAGAAAGAATGAAGTTTGAGAAAACATCATCTTTAGTCAGCCCCAGTGTTTCAAGTATAAATTTATTGTAATCTGCAACTCCGGCTTGTTCTATATGTTTTATGTTACAATCAGTTTCATCATCATATATAGAAACTTTGATTATCTGTGCTGTTTTACGGGAGATAACACGTTTAATAGATAAGTACTCTCCTGTAGTATTATTCTGGAGCAAAAGGGAAACGGTCGCTTCATCTTCTGCATCATTGATTATCTCATCCATTTTTATTCTACGAAGAGTTTCTCCGGTTATCCCAATGGCGATTGCTTCTAACATAGCAGATTTTCCGGAACCATTTGAACCTTGCGAATCATTATCCATATTGTTGCCAAAAATCAGCGTTGTATGTTTTTGCAACAATGTATAATCCAATTGCTTAAAGGCGCATAGGTTTTTTGCGTAAACTTGTCTTAATGTCCACATACTAACTGATTTTATCGAGGTATTGCAACCCCATTTCTATATTTATGATTCCTTTGTTAGCACAAAAACTAGTATATTCTTGTTTAATACCAGATTTGTCGAATTTTTTATCTAAAGAGTGGGCTGTTGTTTCTGTAATTTCTACGTCTTCAGTAACAATTTCCACTTTTGAAGATCCCGCTTCCAGAAGTTTTTGTTTATCAATATTTGGAGCTTCTTGGCTTGTACAACTGATTCTTGTTTTAATCTTGTATCTTCCATCCGCTTTCATATCATCCAGCTTATCAATTAGTTTTGAATTGATTTGACTAGCTTTTATGTCCAAAACTTTGTAGCGAATATTAACTTGGTTCTTTATGAATTCATGGCTACCATCATCATATATAATGGTATAGCCCTTTTCTTCATCTTCGCCAAAATTATGTTGCCTGGAAGAACCTATGTATTCAATGTTGGTACCTTTGATAATACAACGATTGTGATAATGTCCTACAAGAACTGTATCAAAATCACTGAAAATGTTCGTGGGCAGTTCTTTTTCATTAGGCGTGCTAAGTGCCCCGTTTATTCCTTCGTGAATATATAGGATATTATGTACAGACGCGTTCAATTCCGCCTTTACCATTTTTTTCAGCCGTTCTACGAAACTTCCGTTTTCTGGAAAATAGCTCATTATATATAGTTCTACATCGTTGCTAATATTAATAATCGAATAGTCATCAACAACATAGACATGGGGGTATTCACTAAACAAATGACTATACCCTAGAACTGATTCCTGGTCAACTTTACAATGATTTCCTTCGGCAACGGTAATGCTTATTCCGGCTTTAGTGGCTTTTATGATAGCTTGGCGAACAGCCATGAGTGTGCTAAGTGTTTGAGAAGAGCGTGATAACCACAAATCTCCACCAATTATCATATCTTCAATCCCATATTGATCGCATATATATAAAGCCTCGTCCCAGTTTTTTTGAAATTCTGGAATATTGTCTTTTGATACATGTATATCATTCAACAATAAGGCACTTGGTATTTTCTTGCTCATTGTGATTCAATTTAAATAGGGACATATTAATATTAGTTAGATATGCCCCTATAATGCTAATACAAAAATGAATTATCTTCTTCTACGTTCAGGACGTGCGGCTCTGCGTTCACGGACTGGGTTTGCAGCCGGTTCATTGGTGTCGTCATTATGTTCACCACGTCTACGAACAGTATGAGTAGGAGCGGGGGTTGGTTCTGGTTCCTCTTCCGGTTCTGGCTCTAAAGGCGTGTCTTCCGGTTTGGTGTCGTTTTGTGTATTGTCATCTTCGTTGTTGCTGCCATCTTTAGCAACTTCCAACGCGTCTTCAATGTCATTCAGCAAATCTTCATTTGTTTTTCCACGAGTGACACGGACATTTAGCTCATTGGCATCAATATATTCGCGAATTGCATCACGTAAGTCTTGCCCTTCTTCGCTCTTATCACCAATACCGCGTTCATTTAGTTTTTCCCAGAGGTTCCACAATGAATCCAATTCGTTGTCTGATGGTTCCTCATTATCACCGCTGTTACGTTCTTTTTTGTCAAAAGAGAAATGGGATTTATCATCAGGATGAAGCTCCATTTTAATCTTTTCAATAGCTTCTGTGATCTCTTTGCTGCTCATCACATCCATTTCCATTTTAGCATCGTATTGCTTCAAGAACTCAATGGTAGCCTCCATGTGGAAACGTGAGTAACGGTAAATAGCTGCCGGGATACGCTGTGTTTCCAACAACGAACTGACTTCCTCTTCAGATAGAGGTTCGGCACCGGAAATTGTATCAATGTTGAATGTGTAAGTGGTTTTCTTGTTTTCCTCTTTACGAGTAATTTCTACCGGGAAAGCATCTTCCAAAGAAGAGATAGGGCACAAACATTTAGGATTCTTTTCCAGAAGCTTCTTCCATATAGCCAGTTTGCGATCCTCCAAATCTTTGTATTGTGAATAAGACAGGATAAGTAAATGAATACCTTCTTCACGGTTGTCCAAATCTAAAATATACATGGCACGTTGAGAGTTCCATTTTAGACCACCATCAAAGCCTGAACCTTTAATCTTTTTCATCAATTTTTCATCACTGCCATACTTATTTTCAGCAACTTGAAGATAAGTGTCAATTAGGTCTACAGATAATCCGGCATAGCTGGAATGACAGATATTTACAAAGAACTGTTTGTCTTTTTTTCCTGTTGGACGTGGGTTGTCCAGTTTCAACACCTGTGTTTTGACCGGATATTCGTACCCCTTACGTTCTAATTTGTAAGAACCGTCTGGTTGCTCGGCTGGTGCCAAGGGAAGGATACGCACAGTATAAGTTCCTGCGGAATCCATACGGAAATGTTTGGTACGTTGAAATGATTGGCTCTCATCGGTACTTTTTTTTACCGCCTCTTCATAAGTTTCTTGATTCTCCGCAAAGAGGGCATACGGATTTTTAATCATCTCTTCCATAAAATGAAAATTATTTGTTTAATTTAGAGAGGGGAAGATTCCACTGTTCGGTATAAGCTCCAGCCCAAAGTTCTTTTGCTTCTGGCATTTTGGTTTTATCTTTCAACATAACCTTAATACCCCATTCAGTGTTTACATGATGAATGATTCTCTCAATAACTTCATTCATCTCACTTGCTTTTTCATTTTTGAGGTTAAAGTATTCATACTTTTCACCTCCGGGAAGATCACAGACATGAATCGGAGCATAAATTTCCTCAAAATATCTGTATAGGGCATCTACTGGCGGGTGTGTAGGCAATTGTTCTGAAATTGTCTTCAGTACTACACCAAATAGATACTTCAATTGTGGTAGAGATTTGTTTTTGGTATCGTCCATAATAAGAATGGTGTAATCACCATCTTTCAAATTTCCAATAGCCAATTCGATCTCTTGTTTTGCTGCCTTATTGTCTTGCACAATAAGACGTGCTTGACCATGCAACATACTATCATTTTTCAAAGAACACTGCAAAGATAATTGTATCAATTTAACTATCAAAATAAAACCAAAAATATTTTTTGAATAAAAATATATATTACTGTGTTACAGATGTATAATATATATTTAATTATTATATTGATTATTTGTAAAATAAGAAGTAATATCAAATAGGTTAATATCATTCTCCCTTTTAACAACTTGATATAATCTTTGGTTAGTGTTCGGATTATTAAGAGGTCCCTTGCTGGATATATACGGGCCTAATTTAATATAATGAAAGAAATCAAGTTTGATCTCTTCGGATAATTTATCTCGTCCAGAATACCAGCCAATTTTTAAATTAGGATAGTTATGATAAAGGTATTCGGCTAATTTATTTATATATGCCGGATTTGCATCACCGCCCATAAATAATATAGCTGTTATTCCTTTATTTTTGCGTATCAATTGTTGAAGTGCTTCTTTTGTTAATGATTCTCCTATATCCTGTGACAGATAAGAAGAGTGGCACCCGATGCAGGCGCATGGGCAACCACTTATATTTATTGCCAAAGTAATTTCATTAGGCAATTCTTGAAACACTATTTTTGTATCTACATATTTCATACCTGGGATTTACCATCACTATATATACGGTTTCTAGCCTCTTGTTGTCGATCACTTCCAAATGCTTTTGTTGGGCGTAAATATCCGATAACTCGTGTATATTGAGTAATATTATGGCTACCACAACAAGGGCAAGTATCAATGGGTCTTTTTATGATTTTGCCACAATCTTCACATTTACTGTTTGGTATATTAAAGGTAAAGTAATTGGTTCCATTGGCTATGGCAAAATCAATTAATTTCAGATACTGCTCTTTTGATAAATGATCTTCCAAATTAATGTGAGCTGCCGAGCCTCCATCAGTGTACTGATAGGTTTGGTGCCCATGTAATATAAATTTATCTAGTATAGAAGTGTCATCATGGGCATTATAAAAATATGAGTTATATAAATTCTCATCCTCTGGAACAACATATCCACCTTCTTTATCCCATTTATAATTCTTTCCTCCCAGTCCTTCTGCTGGCACAACTTCTGAATTAAACAAGAAAGGTCGTTTTCTGTCATGGATAGAATGCAGTTTATTTTGTTCTTTAATAGTGCCCAAAATGAGTTGAAGGAACTCAATATATTCCGGGTTATTACTTACCTTCATTCCCAAGAATCTAGCGGCTTCATTCAACCCATTGATGCCTATGGTGCTATATAATTTACTGATATGAATATAACCGCCATTTGAAGCGGCAAACATTCCCTTGTCTTCAAGGTCGTATAGCATTGTCTTGAAAGCAATATGATACTTATAGACTCTTTCCAAAATCCTAGTTACATAGTTCTTTAAATCATTTTCAATTACTGTTACACGTAAGGGATTACCTATAAGTTTCTTACCCTTAATTAAAGGTGTTCCATTTAATGTGTGGGTCAATGCCCAATCTTGAACGATTCTATTGATATTCAAAGTAATCACATTACAACTACCTGTCATAACACCGGTCAAGCCAGAAGTGGGGCTAAAGGTATTTTCTGCCAATTCATTTCTAAGCCTACAGCATGATGCAAGGCTGTCTGCACTATCGGAAATATAAGTAAAGAACGAGTGCCCTTCCGCATACATTTCGGCACAAAGTTGTTTGTAATTTAGGTCGATTATATCATCGCCATTATGAACCATCGCAAAAGTTTCTACCGGAAAGGTTAATACTTGCTTTAAACGTATTTGATTAAACCATTTCATAAACATACGTTGCAATGTATCAATAGCTATCCATTCAGGCTTACTTCCATCCGGATAACAAAATTCTCCAAAGAGCGATGTGAAATATGTATGGTCATAATAAGAAATATTTGTAAATGGGCTTTGATAGCTACGATTTCCGGCTGGTTGGTTAACGCCCCACACAAACTGTTTGAACGCTTTCAGGATATTATCACGTACTGTTCTTTTAATTAAGCAATGTGGCGAGGAAGCCTCGCAGTCAAGTTTTTCATACCATTTATCTCCAAACTCTTTAACTACATAGTAATTTAGTGCAATGAAATATTCACCTACGGCTACCGCTCCTTTACATTGGGAAGAAAGTAAGAATATCAAGTTGGTTATTTGCCCACTAAACGACTGTAAATCGTTAGGCTCTGAAGGGGTAACACCATCAATATTGCCTACGCCTTCTGTTAGTAATGGATACAAACTAACCGCCATACAATATTGTTTTAATACTGGCGTAGATGCTTCATCATGTGTATAAATAATATGATTATCAAGATCTGTTTCGTATTGCTTTGCTACTTCTGGAAAGAGAATGTTCAACTCATCTTTCATACGTTGGCGTTGGATTATCCGATTAGTAGTTTTATAGACTTCACCTTCCAAGTTAGCTACATTTTTCATAGTTACATTAGCATTCCCATCGGTTTCTGATGAAGAAGCTGCATTGTCTGTTGATTGACTATATTGATTCATATAATCAATACGTTCTTTGACAAAACGCGTACTTTTACGTTGTTCACGATATAGGATAAAAGTCTTGGCTATATCATAATATCCAAATTGCATTAATACGCGTTCTACGTAATCTTGGATGGTTTCTACAGATACGGGAACATTAGTGTAGGTAAGGCTAATTAATTTATCAACCGATTTTACAATTGCTGGGTCGTATTCAACTTGTTTGCTATCAAAGGCTTTTTTTATCGCATTTCCTATTTTTTCTAGGTCAAAATCTACAATTTGACCTGTTCTTTTTTGTACTTTCATAATTATTCAGTCTTTCTATATTTTTCAACAGCTTCATGGAATTGATGAGTATTGGCATATCCGCAACATTTTAGCTCTGGACAAAAACCGCGATAAACACATGTTGGCACACACTTACTAACAAGAACCGGATCTATCTTTTTTAGTTCTTGCAACATTGCTGTCCATGCTTCTCTAGTTTCTTTTGAAGCACAATTACATAAACGTACTCGTGAAATAGCCATTATTTCTTGTGCATTTGCAGTCATATCCATTTCATTTAATTCTCCTTGCAAATGTTCTCCTCTAGGAATTTGTGAACCGGTACGATCCGGTCGTTGAGTATGAACAAACTTTTCACATCCTATATGATGACGAACGAAATGCACTGTTACCCATTGAGGTATTTGTTCCCATGTCCATTCATATTCTACCAAACGAATGGGAGAATGTTCTGCTAATAACATTTTTGCTTTCCATGAGTCTGAAGGTTCTTTTTTTAATGCTGACTTTCCTACGGTTCTGCGTGCTGCATTTAAAGCACGGCTCCAAGAAGTAACCGCATTTAGTCTAGTTACTTTAATCATATTTTCCTCTATGTTAAACTTGAAATAATAGATTCTACAGTCCGTATTAGACTGGATTCATCACTTGTGAATTTAAACCATTCTGTATGTCCGTTTTTGTAGAAAGGATGAGAAACCTTTAACTTAGCAAAACTGTTGAGTATATAATACTCACAATAGCCACACTTCTCCCAAACTTTTATAATTTTAATTGTTCGTTGATCAGTGTGGCTATTATAATACAGCTTACTAATACGATTTTTTACATCCTCGCTTGTTGCTCCAATTTTATATAATCCAGTTGCTTCGCATTTTAATAGGTACAGTTTTTTAGGAGCTGGGGTAGGACATGGTAAAGGCTTGAAAAAGCGCGATACCTTGTGCATGAATTTACTGTGTTAAAAGTCAATATAAAAGATCGTGTGTATCAATTGTGATGCGAAATTACTAATTATTTTCTTATTTACAAGATTATAGATATAAAAAAGTATCTAAATTGATTTATATAAATTATCAAATTAGATACTTTTTAAATCTTATATGTATATAATATAATTCCTTATTTGCGTTTGTATGAATACTATATGGAGGTCTTAAACCATACTTTTTATAATCCATTAAGCATCTCCAGAACTTAGCCTTTTTGAAGAATATGTCATCTGAAGCATAACTTATTGCTTCAATCAGTTCCGGAGATGGTGCATGAATTTTTAGGAAGTCAGATACTTCCATTAATAGTTTATATTCTATAGGAACTTCATGTTTCATCAGAAATCCGATCCGTGTCTGGTCGAAGTTTTTCAGACTGTGCCCCTTTGGTCTTCCGGGCTTTTTTTTGCGGCGTTTTGGTTTCTTTCTGCTGTTCGGAAACGTTTTCATTAGGTTTATTTTTTTGAGACGATGTTGACCGAGAATTTAAAAGTTGACTCTCAATATCAACGCTAATATTAATAATCTTCATAATTTAAATAATATATGTCATTAAAAATCCGATGTATTCTGAACATCCATTATTACAATAATCAACTACACAATTACGTTGTCCGCCTTGTATTGTACAATGCCAATTTCCACGTCCTTTATTATGGGAATAACCTATTTTATATTTAGGAGGATCAATGGTGTTTGGTAATGTAAATATGGTACCACTGTGATGGGTATGTAATTCTCCTTGAATGGACACTACTTTTCCAACTTGACGGACATACAGTTTTGTTGTAATACCACAGTTCTGAACATTGATTGCAATCCATCCACTATCTTTGGGATATTCTATAGTTCTAGCTATAACATCAATTCCACCAACGAATAGTTTTCCTGTTACATATACGTCATTGTTGAGAACCAAGTTTCCAATGTTATTTTTGATATATAAATCTTTGTTAGAGATATTGGAATACCCCATATAACCGATTTGTTCTGAATTTTTGTCTTCCCAATTTAAACAGGTTATCAATTGATTGTCTGTCTTAGGAAGAGAGGCATTCTTTAAACTTAGGAGCGAAGAATCCGCATGGGATATTTTTACTGGTCCATAAAAAATACTAGCTTTAGATTTTCCTGTGATTTCTAGTATAACAGTATTTTTTCCATCGCCAATTTTGGTGTCCCGATAATAGGAATCTCCTTCATTGTACCCTAACATATTGATATTTATACTACCAGTATCAGCTGCAACGCCTGTATTATATATATGATTACTAGCTACAACAATATTTCCTGCCTTAATAGAATTTAAAGACATTGTGACTTTTAGCGTCATACCATTGGAGTCAAGCGAAGCCAATAAAGTATCTCCAATATAAAATTGAATAGCTCCGTCCTCTGTTATAGTTACTTTGTAAACAGGCTTTCCATTTAATTGGGATTGAATACTTAATGCTCCAGAGGCATTATAGGTGATGCTAGCTTTAGCTGTTCCTGATGTTAAATTAATCCCCTTTTGGGCTGTAAGGTCTTTATTTGCCGTTACTGTTCCATCAATAACAACATCCTTCTGTACAGTCTGAACTGAATTAGGGGAATCTATCATTAAAGCATATTTACCAAATAACGCTTCTTTAAGTCGAAGTGCTGTACCATCTGATGTAATACTGATAAATTGGGGTGGTGCTTCAGTTAGTACATCATTGGCTATTGGTACACTGGATGATACAGCACATCCGTATATATTCCGTCCATTTTTATCTCCGGAATCAGCATAAGACACACGTTCAACCGAGTTGTTCTCATACAAATACATAGGCCATTTAGAGACTCCAGATGTTCCTGCGCAATAACGTATTTTACCATTGATATAGACATATCCAGCACTAATACTTGTACCTGATACTTGACATCCGCTGATAATAAAGTTATCACACTCATCAAATATACTTGTAAAAGCTAATGCAAGATTCTGTAAATTCATAATATCATCAATGTAGGTGTAACGCCCACCTGTTTGTGAAGTAAACTCTTTCATTTAAGCGTATGTAACTTTAAATTTTTTTCCTGCAATACGATAACGATCTACATAATAAGTAATCATAGCTGTAAGTTCCTCTTGTGAGATTGTCTTGGTATTAATAGCAGGACAACTTACTACAAAACTTACATCACTTGTTGGCATCTTTTCATCTTTCCAACGCAATGGAGTGGTTGGGTGTCCGCTAACTTCGATTTCGCCTTCGTTATACAAAGGAAATTCGCATATATTTTTATTAGCATCTTCCCAATATATTGGTACTCCATTTATAGCACCATCTGAAATGACAATATGTTCAGAGGTGTCTAAAAAATACTTCCTAAATTTATGATTTAAAAAATATTCCATCATAATAACCTGGGAGGTCATTGCTGCTTCTATTCGTTTTTCGTCAGCCCATTCTTTCCATTTTATATTCAAAGAGTTTAACGGTTGTAAAATGGCTTGAAGAAATAATATCAGTTTTCGTCCTCCAAGATAATGAGGAACTAACTGATTTACTATACGGTCAGTATTAATACGATAACTTCTCATTCTGTTTCTAGTTTTATAACAATTGCCTCACGAAAGGTGGGAAGTTCACTTTCTGCATCTTGCTGTGTACTTTGTTTTGCATAACCGCTTGCTAAATAACACTTCCGCTCAATTTTGGTTAATGGTCCGAGTTCATTATTGTCATTGTATTGAGCGATAAATATTCCTTGTTCTACACTAGCTTCATGATCAATATGAACATCTGTAACATGCTCTACTTTTTGAATGGCATCTATAATTTTTTGTGAGTAGACAAGAGAATCAAATTTCATATTTACAATAAAATCAATAAGTGCTGTATCAATATTATCATAAAGTTCCTCTTTCGTAATGGCTCCATCATAATACACGGTGAGTCTGGGAACAAGCACATCGCCTCTGCGACTAACTACATTACACTTAACACCTGCAAATTTAATCTGATTAAGATATGCACGTGCTGCAATTAGTTCCTCATCAGACAATTGGGACAAAGAACGACCTTCTCCGGAAGCAACTTTTAATATCAAAATATTATCTTTGAACTCTTCATTATAATACTCTTGATAAGATACATGTGTAATCAATCTTTTTGTTGTATCTTCAGTTGCATAATGAAATGCTGTACCTTCATCATTGATAATTAGATCATCTCCATATTGCCATTTCAACATGGCATTTGCGTAATATGCTGAAGTCCCATTAATTCGTTGGGTAAAGGTTTTAGCAATATCTGTGGTAAAAACGTCTAACAATGTTTCAAATGAGTAAATTGCAGCAGCTGTTACCCATGTGAAAGCATTGATTATTGACATCTTTGAGTCATTTGTTAGCTCTGTAAGTTCCAGATATTTGTTTCTGGTCTCCACGGCTTCATTGTATATTTCTGTTAATGTACGGCTCATGCTATGTCTGAATTTTCATATTGATAAATCGTTCCATTTATATCAAAGCTCCATGAACCCGCTTCATTCCATGCAGTTTCATGGGTAATCACGTATATCGCTTCCATACCAGTTGTAATAACATAATTGCCATTACTATCTTTAAGCGGCTCCTTATATGTTCCAGAGGGTTGTGTATCTAATATAACTTTACAATTCCTCCGTTGATTATTATGCTTTGCAATATAGATTAAATAGTCATTGATAACTGTGTCTTCTGTATAATCAATATTTCTTAACTCTAAATTAGATAAACTCATATCCTGAATGGGAGCAAGGCTGGATAAACTCATGTCAGCCAGTTTCACCAAATATGTACCTTTACATAAAAATAGTCCTTGTAGAGAGAGATTGTTCTTCTCCGAAATTATCTCGTCTACCACCAAGGGCATAGTTGGCATGATTAAGCCATTAATAGAAGACAATTCCCAGGTTTTTAAATTGAAATCACCATACAATTTAATTGATCTTTCATCGGTATAATTATCGAAAAAATGCACATATTTCTGTAGAGTGGGAGATAGCGTTATAGTTTCCAGATCGCTATTATCTCCCCAATCAACAATAAGATTTCCGTCTCCGGCCATTTGTAATGCAATGGATGCTTCTTTGGGGGATATGTACACAACACATCGTAATGAGGCTGTTGTACTTTTGTGATATACATGTCGTTCCCCGTTTGCCGGTACAATATGTTCTGATTGTAATGTATTTACAATGCTGTCATATATAATAAATTCTTCATCCCAATATATTTCTTCATCTTCTTTTAATTGTGAGTGGAAGGATAAATCAGGATTGTTGATTAACAAATCGAATATACCTTCTATAGAACCATGTGTGCTTACTGCAACATCAAATATGTTCTGATTTCGTTTTACTTTATACACCTGCATCTGCTTCTGAAAAATCTAAGTCTAATTCCAGATCTCCTGAATAGGAATTAAAAGCGGCATTAATAATCTCCACTTTATCATCTTTGAATTCAGTTTGTAACTTTTCTGCTAATCCTGAATGACTAAGGTTGGCATGAAGATATTTAATTAAACCCACACCTGAAGTTGGATACCTATAGTTGTTGGACGGAACACATTGTAACAATAAGTTTCGGTTCTGAATATTTGCATTTATATTTACCATATCAGATATTGCATTGGACCATAAATATGCCACCCCTTTATTTATTTGTATAAGATAATAATCTTGACTAACCATTATTAATTGTGAAGCATACAAAATCTTATCTTGTAGGCCAAATAGCCTTGTATGCACTTCAAACCATTCAGAGTTATCAGTTGGGTTTATAACTATACGAATATTACCACCACCAAAGTCTCTACTAAAACGTATTTTTATTGGTTTATAGATTGGTGTATATGGTATCTTTATTTGCACACCAATCGTGTAAAGTTGCTTTATATCAAAGTTGGAAGGGAGTATTATTTGAGCGGTAAGTTGTAAATCAGTTTCTTCGATCCATTCAAACAAATATTCTTCTAAAGAGTTTTGATTTTTTAAAACTATATCACCCGTAATTGTATTTACATAAATATCTGTGCGCATTTACATCAATTTATTATTGACTTACTGTGGATTAAAATCATCATTTGTAAAGTCACAGAAATTTTGTATATACCAAAAAACAAAATCCCCCAGTGAAATACATCTTAAAATAATTTCTTTATTTGATACACGCACTTTTGAGATTTGTATTGGAGAACCTAGTACTGGAATATATCCTGGATAGAAAAATATACCATTTCCTTTTATTATTATATCAAAGTCACTTCTGGAAGCTCTTGTTGTCATAAATCCGGAATATATTCTAATTTCTGAACCATTATATTCTTTAATAGGGGTAGGAAGTTCTATAATTTGATCACCATATATATTTCCATATCTCGCTATAAAATATCTTCCTTGTGATAAATCCATAGGAGTTGGGGTTGAATCTGTGTTAATGTAAAATTCTTTATATGGTAATGATAATGAAGCTAATACATTTATATTACCAAATTCATCCCAAGTTAAATTTTTTGAAGCTAAATAACCAGAACCATCTTTTAATAATGCCCAGGCATCTCCATTTGATAATATTGCATCTGTGTTAATAAGAGACGTATCAATTTTTCCAGATATAATTTGAGAAGCATCAATTTTACCTTTAAAATTCATATTTCCGTCTTTATCCCATGTGATATTATCTCCTGCTAATGCTCCTGAACCATCTTTTTCTAAACGCCATTTAAATCCTCTAATACCATTAGAACTAATTGTTATGTCTCCAGATTTTGTTGTAAATCCAGAATTTGTTTGTATTCCACTAAAAATAGCTTTCTCATTAAAGTTCCAACCTGCAATAAAATTATCAGAACCTGCTGAAAACACTTTCTCGTTATTTTTATATCCTATCAGACCATAATTAGTGTTACTGATGCAATACATTGCAACACCGCCATATTCTTTTACCCAGTCTAATTGATTACCAATATCTTGGACAGAAGCAACATTAGCGATGGCTATGAATTTTTTTAATGAATTGATTCCTATAGTTCCATTGTAAATGCTATCGGCTCCTATGATCCACCCTGCAATACTACCACCAGATGTTTCTATTGTTCCTTTGAATGAGGCATTTCCCTCAACATCCATTGTAACATTACCATTGGCAAAAGAGGCTGAACCGTCTTTGTTTAATGACCAATGAATGATGCCTTCACTTTGAGCAGAAATGGTTCCTTCTGATTTTATGGATAATGTGCCATCTTCACATTGAATACCACCAGAT
Source organism: Bacteroides sp. 1001302B_160321_D4 (assembly GCF_015667765.1). Taxonomy (NCBI): domain Bacteria; kingdom Pseudomonadati; phylum Bacteroidota; class Bacteroidia; order Bacteroidales; family Bacteroidaceae; genus Bacteroides; species Bacteroides sp. 1001302B_160321_D4. Next base: position 19,972 of record NZ_JADPLO010000080.1, read on the forward strand.
GTAATATCCCAACCGCCTATTTTACCTCCGGTTTGGTCTATATGAAAAATTTCTTTGTTATCTTTATATCCATATATACCGGCTCCGTTATTTTCTGAAGGACCAATATATACCCCCGTTAATCCTGGAACATCTTCAAGACTGTCGTGACTACCAATTATTTTTTTTCCAACAAATATTTTGGGAGTAATCACATAAGAAGAGCCAATAGTTGTTTTATTGCTTTCCCAATCTTGAATCCAATCCAGCATGGTACTTTCGCGTACAATAGAAAATGTGAAACGCCCAGTTAACCCTGCACTTACTCCAGAAAGAACTGGAATTTCAATATATCCTTGTAATATATCAATAGGGAGTGATATAATGGATAGCCGGTATCTATAACTATCAACTTTTATTAGTTGATATTCTATATTGTCGTTACTTTTTACAATAGTGCTGGAATCAATTTCTATTGGGGTTTTCTCATCTCCACAATATGCCGAAATAATAGTATAAGCATGTTCTAACTTAGGGTTAGAACCATCGAAATCTGCTTTAATCACACACGAGTTTGGGGTTAGCGACAACGAATAAGCATCGCTAATAGATACAAGTGTGATAGAAGATTTTGCTACTGTTCCCATAAATTACTTTTTCAAAAGAATAGCCCTTGAACAAAGTATTTGTTGATGCGAGAAGAGATAAACTATTTCTTAATCTCTTCTAATATTTCCTTGGCCATACGCTTTGCTTCCACTCTCCACATTTGCATGTCATTCCATTCTTTTTGATGCTCACTATCTTCATCTTCTAGGAGGTAATTATTAATAATGGCTTGCATTGCATCATCGGAGTAACGTCCATGAATAATAGCTGAAACCAATTGGCTATATGTGGGTGTTCCAACTGGAAGGGTTATCTCACACCATTTGTATTGTTCGTTTTCACCTTCTTTTACTATATGAACATCAAATGCAATTGTGTATTGACGCAACCCTAATTTTATATTGTGTCGTATGCGTTGAGGTTGCTCATTGCCTTGATTATAAGTTATAAACATTGTACTGTGTTTTTTATTTTTACAACTTGAAATTTTCCTTGAATATAGCAAGCCTTCCAAAAATAATGTAGTTCTGAAAATGCTTTGCGCCTGATTCCGTATGACTGATAATGAATTAAGAAACCTAAATAAGAGTTTATAGACCTCACATTGGCATATATAGCTTCCTTGTCACAGTTTTTACATGCTTCTTCTAAATAACTTACAGCATTAATAAAGTTTCCAACAGTTCGATTCGATAAGTAAGCTCTACCCGGCTTAATTACTCCTCCTACCATTTTTATTCCTTTTTTAACTTCTTGAATATAGATTTTATTAGGGTGCATTTGAATATTTAAAATATATCGTAGTTGATTCCTAGAAGCTCTTTTGAAATAAATTGCATCTTCCTTAGTTTTGCACACAAAGCTAAAATCATCTACAAAACGTACATATTTGGCTCCTCTTTCTTCTGCTGCTTTAATAGCCCATTCATCAAAAAATGACATGTAAAAATTGGCAAATAATTGACTAGTTAGGTTTCCTATTGGTTCGCCTTTCATCCATTCATTGTAAAACAGGCTTTTGTTTTTAGGCAGTATTCTCCATAATTTTAAATTTCCTTGACGTATACAATCATCTTGTGGTCGATGTCGTACAATTATTTCTGTAAGCCATAGCACTAAATCTAAATCTTGTTCATATATGGTCCCTTTCCAATAATTCCATTTTTCTTTGATAAATGGTAATAAGTGTTCTAATAATCGTTCGCAATCAATTGACATAAAAAATCCTTTAATATCAAATTGAGCATACCAAGCCTCGTGCGAATAATTATCAGAGACTTCAATTGTATTTTTTGTCAACTGATCAATACATGCAAATGTTCCAAAACCCTTTCGACAGTTAAATGATACATTTCCGTGTTCAACAAAACGTGCCTCAAACAGTGGCTCTAAGCGTAGGCACAACCAATGTTGTACAATACGGTCACGGAAATTTGCAGCAAACACTTCCCGTAATTTAGGACGGGTAACTATAAAACAAGTACTTGTTGTTGGTCTATATGTTCGTTCATAAACTTCTCTCGCTAAATCTAATAGATCTTCATGCCAAATAAGTCTATACATAACACATTGTGAACTTGTCTTTTTTTGGGCACAGCAATCATCTAACGCATCAAACCATCCCTCAACATATTTATCGTTAAGTGCTGCAACCGCCCTCACCATGTTACTGTTGTACTTGTTGTTGTTGTTGAAGTTGCCATTACTAAAGTTCACGTTCCAGCTGTTGTTCTGACTGTTCTCACTGCTACTCCAGTACCGGCTTGCGGTTATTGCGTGTACTATCTTATTCTTAACTAGGTCTTTAACGCTTGGTAAAGGCCCAGTGACACGCCCATTTTTCAATAAAGATGTCCCTGTTATCATAGTCGTAACCGTTCAACAGGTCTGCTGCTCCAACACTTTGCTTCTCCAGCTTTTAATATGCTTTGAAATTTCCTTTAAAGATTCAGCAAAATGTGGCATTTGCTTGTTGCTAATTATGCGTGTATGAGGACTCCGATTTGACCACTCTTTTAAGGTGTCAATGCAAGTTTTCACTGTACGCATTTGCAAATAAAATGAATTAATAAGTTCAAGTTTGGAATCAGGATCTTCTTCATTTAAAGCCAATCCTATCACTGTTAATCCATCAAGCAGAGTGTCTATGAGACGTTTGCTTAATTGACGAATTCCTACACTATTAGGGGTTCGTTCTACCATTTCTATACAGAGTAACATTAAATTTTCTGTTTCTCTGTAAATAGGTGCACTTCCTGCATTACGAATTGTTCTTGCCATAATTAAAAGATTTTATTCACAATGTGTCTTATTACATATAGTTTATTTACGAATACTTTATTTTTTCTGTAGAGGTTTACAATTATGGCATATTTATTTTTGTGGAG